>NZ_JANKOG010000021.1:0-141830 GCF_024656005.1 Burkholderia sp. SCN-KJ | reverse complement strand
GGTGGGGGGGGGGGGGGGGGGGGGGGGGGGGGGGGGGGGGGGGGGGGGGGGGGGGGGGGGGGGGGGGGGGGGGGGGGGGTGGGGGGGGGGGGGGGGGGGGGGGCGGGTGGCGGGCGGCGGGCAGCGGGCAGCGGCTGCAATCGTGCCGGGCATCGAGGGGGAATCACCGGTAGCGAGCCGGACGCTACGCTGCGCCGTGGCGACTTCGCGGTGTCGTGCCGGCAGATCGTTCCGCGTAGCCGGTCAAACCCGCCGGCGAAGCGAAAGGGAGCTGGCCGGCATCACCGGCCAGCGCGGCGCAGCCCGCGAGAACGGGCCTGCGCCGCCAGCGTTACGACTGGACGAAGGCCAGCAGGTCGGCGTTCAGCACATCGGCGTTGACCGTCAGCATCCCGTGCGAATAGCCCGGATACGTCTTCAGCGTGCCGTTCTTCAGCAGCTTGACCGACTTCAGCGCCGAATCGGCGATCGGCACGATCTGGTCGTCCTCGCCGTGCAGCACGAGCGTCGGCACCGAGATCGACCGCAGGTCTTCGGTCTGGTCCGTTTCCGAGAACGCCTTGATGCCTTCGTAGTGCGCCTTCGCGCTGCCGATCATGCCCTGGCGCCACCAGTTCTGGATCACGCCCGGATGCACCGTCGCGCCCGGCCGGTTGAAGCCGTAGAACGGGCCCGACGGCACGTCGAGGAAGAACTGCGCGCGATTGTCGGCAAGCGCCTTGCGGAAGCCGTCGAAGACCTCGAGCGGCAGGCCTTCCGGGTTCGCGTCGGTCTTCAGCATCAGCGGCGGCACCGCGCTGACCAGCACCGCCTTCGCGACGCGGCCTGCCGGCTCGCCGTGGCGGGCCACGTAGCGCGCGACTTCGCCGCCGCCGGTCGAGTGGCCGATATGGACCGCGTTGCGCAGGTCGAGCGCTTCGGCCACCGCGAACGCGTCCGCCGCGTAGTGATCCATGTCGTGGCCGTCGGAAACCTGCGCCGACCGGCCGTGGCCGCGACGATCGTGCGCGACCACGCGATAGCCCTTCTGAACGAAGAACAGCAGCTGGGCATCCCAGTCGTCGGAAGACAGCGGCCAGCCATGGTGGAACATGATCGGCTGCGCATCCTTCGGGCCCCAGTCCTTGTAGAAGATGTCGACGCTGTCCTTCGTGGTGATGTAAGGCATGGCTTCAGGCTCCTTTGGGGTAGGTGAACGTCACGTGCCGGCCGGCCACCCGGGCGGATGTCGGTGTCGAACTGCGGCGCGGCGGCACACCGCGCCGGTCGATGCGGCACCTGAGTGTTGTAGCGGAAAACCGCGACCGTGTCATGAAGCCAATTGCATACCGCCGTGTATCGGTTCTCCGCGGGCAACGACGATGTGTGGCGCGAACGACCATGCCGCGTTCGTCACCGGTCCGGACGGGCACAACCTCGCAGCGGTGTGCTCGCATCCCGAGACTTGACCATTCAACGCAACTAACCGTGCGATTTCACACGCCCCAACCCTCGTGCCTCAACCGTCCGTCGACACGGTCACCGCCTCCCACGTGCGCATGTCGTCTTCCAGCGCCGACCATTTGGCGCGCACGAGCCGAAGCGCATCGCTGCCGAGCAACAGATGGGCCGGCGGATGGTCCGCCGCAATGACCGCGAGCATGGCACGCGCGGCCTTCGCGGGATCGCCCAACTGACGGCCGCTGTTCTCCTCGCGCGCGTGACGGATCGGATCGAAGAGCGCGTCGTAATCGGCGATCGAGCGCGGCGTGCGCGTCATCGAACGGCCGGCCCAGTCGGTGCGGAACGAGCCCGGCGCCACGGCGGTCACCGCGATGCCGAACGGCTCGAGCTCCTTGCCGAGCGTCTCGGAAATCCCTTCCAGCGCGAACTTGCTGCCGCAGTAATAGGCAATGCCGGGCATCGTGATGTGGCCGCCCATCGACGTGATGTTCAGGATGCGGCCGCGCCGGCGTACGCGCATGAACGGCACGACGGCCTTCATCATCGCGACGGCGCCGAATACGTTCACGTCGAACTGTCGGCGCATCTCCGACAGCGGCGACTCCTCCATGATGCCTTCGTGCCCGTAACCGGCGTTGTTCACCAGCACGTCGACGGGCCCGACGCTCGACTCGATCTCCGCGACGACGCCGTCGATGCGCTCGAAGTCGGTCACGTCGAGCACGCGCCCGATGGCCGCATGCGGGGACAGCGCTTCGAACGCCCGCTTCGCCGCTTCGCTTCTCACGGTGCCGACCACCGTATGACCCGCGGCCAGCGCCGCTTGTGCGAGTGCACGGCCGAAGCCGCTGCTGACGCCGGTGATGAGCAAGATAGTGCCGGATGCCATGTGAGCTTCTCCCGAATGTCGATCGAAGCATGCATACTAGTCTGACGATCCACGTAAACTAAGCCCGGTTCCGCTGATTTTCTTGCACAAAACTATGAGCACCGCGCCCTCTTCGTCCCGATCGCCGCGGCTGCCCGCGCGCAGCCGCCAACACCTGATCGCGTTGCTGCATGCATTGGCGCCGGACGAAGGCTACAACCTGACCGCACTGCCGAGCGTGCGCATCCTGCGCTCGAACCGCGCGCTGTCGCGCACGCCGGTGCTGTACGACCCGGGCATCGTGATCGTCTGCCAGGGCAGCAAGCGCGGCTATTTCGGCGGCGAACGCTACCTGTACGACGAGGCCCACTACCTGGCCGTCTCGGTGCCCGTGCCGTTCAGCATGGAAACCGACGCAACGGCGGCGCACCCGCTGCTCGCGCTGTATCTGCACCTCGATTTCCCGATGGCCGCCGAACTCGCCGCGCAGATCGACCGCGAAGGGATCGCCGAACCCGTACAGGCGCCGCGAAGCATGATGTCGACGCCGATGGACGACGCGATGCAGGCGACCGTGCTGCGTTTCGTCGAGGCGCTGCACCGGCCGCTCGAAGCGGCGGTGCTCGGCCGCGGATTGCTGCGCGAACTGTATTTCCGCGTGCTCACCGGCGCGCAGGGCAGCGCCATGCGCAACGCGCTGGCGATGCGCGGACAGTTCGGCCGGATCGGCCGTTCGCTGCGCCTGATCCACGCCGACTACGCGCAATCGCTCGACGTCGCGCAACTGGCCGGGGAAGCCGGCATGAGCGTGCCGAGCTTCCATAGCCACTTCAAGGCGATCACGCAGGTGTCGCCGATGCAGTACCTGAAGTCGACGCGGTTGCATCAGGCGCGCTTGCTGATGGTGCGCCAGGACCTGACCGCAGAGGCGGCCGGCCATGCGGTCGGTTATGCGAGCCCGTCGCAGTTCAGCCGGGAATTCAAGCGGCTGTTCGGGCTCACGCCCGCGCAGGAGACGAAGCGCATGCGCGCGCAGTTCGCGATTCCGGCGGCGTTCGAGGATGCGGTGTTCGTGTCGTCACACTGAGCGACGCGCCGCGAGCGGCACGCCCGGCGAAAAAACAGGCGCGATCGTTGCGAAAATTCGCGTGGCCGGGCCGAAGCGGAGAACCCTGATGATGCACGAAAATTGAAATGCCGAGCGACCGCGCATCGATCGATGCACTCGGTCCGGCAGAATGCAGGATCGTGCCGAAGCATCCCGACATGCGGGCGATGCTCGCACGCCCCGACCAGCACGCCCCTCTCACACGAGATCGAGATGACCCAGTACGCGTTCCGCCTGCTCAATGTATTCGCCGAATCGACGTTCGGCGGCAATCCGCTATGCGTGTTCGAAGATGCGCGCGGCATGGACGACGCGACCATGCGCGCACTGGCCGTGCAGTTCAACCTGTCGGAAACGACGTTCGTGCTGCCGTCGGCGCATGCGCATGCCCGCGTGCGCATCTTCACGCCCGGCCATGAAATGGCGTTCGCGGGCCATCCGACGCTCGGTACCGCGCATGTCGTGCGCGACCTGCTGAAGGCTGGCGACACACTCGCGCTCGAATTCAAGGCCGGCGTGGTCGACGTCAAAGCCGGCGACGACGTGTGGACGTTCACCGCCCCGCATGCGGGCATGCCGAAAACGGCGCCTTGCGCGTTGCCCGATACCGACACGGCGGCCATGCTGGGACTGACGACGGACGATTTCCTCGCACCGCCGCTTTGGGTCGACACCGGCGCGGACCAACTGCTGGTCGCCGTCAAGAACCCCGCCGCCGTGCGCCGCGCCCGGCCCGACAGCGCCTGCCTCGAGCGCTGGCCGACCAACAGCCTCGGTCGGAAGACCGCCTATGTGTTCGCGTTCGACCCGCATCGTCCCGGGAAAGTGGTCTCCCGCTATTTCTTTGCGAAACCGGGCGGCGGGATTTTCGAAGACCCGGGCACGGGGTCGGCCTGCGCGAATCTCGGCGGCTGGCTGCTTGCGGCCCATCACGCGCTGCCCGCCGCGTTTCAGGTCGAACAGGGTGAAGCCGTCGGCCGGCCTTGCCTGCTGCGGTTGTCGGTCGGCTCGAACGGTGAAATCAGCGTCGGCGGTCGCGTGGTCGAGCTCGGACGCGGCGTCATCAACGTGTAGACGCAACGACCTGCGACGCCGGACGCGCGCGCGACACACCGCCATCCATGCGTCGTGCGTGCTGCGGGCCGGCGCGGGAGCGATCGACGGCCGGTGCATCGACACACGCCAGGCGTCGCCGCGCTTGCCATGCTGCACGCATCGCCCGCCCGAGCCGATCGCCGACATCAACGACCCGGCCGCCGAAATCGCGCACACGTCGTGCGCCGCCTGCAACGCATGCTTCGGCGCGGCAGCCGTGTAGCCGCTCGTCGAGCGCGCGTAGGGGATGAGCAGCAGCGCTTCCATCACATGCTCGCGCATCTGGCCGAACCGCTCGCGCGGTTCGTGATCCTCGCGGCTGCACCGGATCGGCTTCGCGAATTCGACCAGGCGCGGCAACCGTCATTGCGCCGGGTCTTTCAGCTCGATCAGCAGATCCTTCGCCGCGACTCGCTCGCCCGGCTTCACATGCACGGCCGCGATCTCGCAGTCGCGCTCCGCCGCGATGTGCGTTTCCATCTTCATCGCCTCGAGCGCGATCAGCGTCGTGCCGGCCGACACACGCTGCCCCGGTTGCACGGCGACCGTGACCACCGAGCCCGGCATCGGCGCGGCGACATGCAGCGGATTGGCCGGATCGGCACGCTGCAGGCCATGACGCTCCTTGCCCGCCTGCACGACGCTCTTCTGCTCGACCAGCGCGGAACGCGACTGGCCGTTCAGCTCGAACAGCACCTTCACGATGCCGTCCTGCGCATCCGCATGCTGCCCCTGCAGCGACACGAGCAGCGTCTTGCCCGGCTCGATGTCGATCGCCACTTCTTCCTGCGGCTGCAGCCCGTACAGGAACGCCGGCGTCGGCACGACCGACGTGTCGCTGTAGGCACGCACGTGCGCGTAGTAGTCGACCGTCTGCTTCGGATACATCAGGTAGGACGCGAGCTGCCGGTCGTCGAGCGGGCGCTCGCACGCGGTCTCGGCCTGCTTGCGTGCCGCGTCGAGGTCGACCGGCGGAAGCTGGTCGCCGGGACGATACGGCGCCGGCGGTTCGCTCTTGAGCACCTTGCGCGACAGGTCGGCCGGGAAGCCGTCGGGCGGGAAACCCAGCTCGCCCTTGAACAGCGACACGACCGACTCGGGGAACGCGATGTCCTTGTCCGGATTGCGCACGTCGTCCACGCCGAGGTCGTTCGCGACCATCATCAGCGCCATGTCGCCGACCACCTTCGACGTCGGCGTGACCTTCACGATGTCGCCGAACAGGCGATTGACGTCCGCATACGCACGCGACACCTCGGTCCAGCGATGATCGATGCCGAGCGAGCGCGCCTGCTCGCGCAGGTTCGTGTACTGGCCGCCGGGCATCTCGTGACGGTAGACGTCGGCCGTGCCCGCGCGGATCTCCGATTCGAACGGCGCGTAATAACGGCGCACGCCTTCCCAGTACATCGACGCTTCGTGCAGGCGATCCTGATCCAGCTCCGGATCGCGTTCGCTGCCGGCCAGCGCCGCCGCGATGCTCGACAGGTTCGGCTGCGACGTGAGCCCGCTCATCGCGTCGAGCGCGCCGTCCACCGCGTCGCAGCCCGCACCGACCGCCGCGAGCACCGACGCCGCGGCGATCCCGCTCGTGTCGTGCGTATGGAAATGCACGGGCAGCCCGGTTTCTTCCTTGAGCGCCTTCACGAGCGTCGCGACCGCCTGCGGGCGGCAGATGCCGGCCATGTCCTTGATGCCGAGCACGTGCACGCCGGCCCGCTGCAGCTCGCGCGCGATGCCGACGTAGTATTTGAGGTCGTACTTCGAACGTGACGTGTCGAACAGGTCGCCGGTGTAGCAGATCGCGCCTTCACAGAGCATCCCGCTCTCGCCGACCGCATCAATCGCCACGCGCATGTTGCGCACCCAGTTCAGAGAGTCGAACACGCGGAACACGTCGACGCCCGCGCTCGCGGCCTGCTGCACGAAGAAGCGCACGACGTTGTCCGCGTAGTTCGTGTAGCCGACTGCGTTCGAGCCGCGCAGCAGCATCTGGAACAGGATGTTCGGCACGCGCTCGCGCAGCAGCGCGAGCCGCTCCCACGGGTCTTCCTTCAGGAAGCGCAGCGCGACGTCGAAGGTCGCGCCGCCCCAGCATTCGAGCGAGAACAGCTGCGACAGCTCGCGTGCGTAGAACGGCGCGATCGGCAGCATGTCGGCCGTGCGCATGCGCGTCGCGAACAGTGACTGGTGCGCATCGCGCATCGTCGTGTCGGTCAGCAGCACCTGCTTCTGGTCGAGCATCCAGCGCGCGAACTTCTCGGGGCCGAGCTCGCGCAGTCGATCGCGCGTGCCGGCCGGAATCGCCACCGCCGTATCGACCTTCGGCAGCACGGGTTTCGGCAGCGGCAATGCCGGCAGCGTGCGGCCGTTCATCTCCGCATTGCCGTTCACGTTCAGCTCGCCGAGATAGCGCAGCAGCTTCGTCGCGCGATCGCCGCGCTTCGCGAATGCGAGCAGCTCCGGCGTCCTGTCGATGAAGCGCGTCGTCACGTCGCCCGCGATGAAGGCCGGGTGATTGATCACGTTCTCGAGGAACTGCAGGTTCGACGTGACGCCGCGAATCCGGAACTCGCGCAGCGCGCGATCCATCCGGTGGATCGATTCGGCGGCCGTCGGCGCCCAGGTCGTCACCTTGACCAGCAGCGAGTCGTAGTACGGCGTGATCACCGCACCGCCGTAGGCGGTGCCGGCGTCGAGGCGCACGCCGAAGCCCGCCGCGCTGCGATAGGCCGTGAGCCGCCCGTAGTCGGGCAGGAAGTCGTTCTCCGGGTCCTCGGTCGTGATCCGGCATTGCAACGCGTTGCCATTCAGCGGAATCGCCTGCTGCTCCGGCACGCCGGCCGCGCGCGCGACGAGCGCACCCTCGCCGTCCGTCGCGTCCTCCGCGAGGCCGATCCGGCCGCCTTCGGTGATGCGGATCTGCGCCTTCACGATGTCGATACCGGTAATCATCTCGGTCACCGTATGCTCGACCTGGATACGCGGGTTCACCTCGATGAAATAGAACTGGCCGGTGTCGGCGTCCATCAGGAATTCGACGGTGCCGGCATGGGTGTACCCGACCGCGCGCATCAGGCGCAGCGCCGATTCGCACAACGCCTGCCGGCCGTCGTGATCGAGATACGGCGCCGGTGCGCGTTCGACGACCTTCTGGTTGCGCCGCTGCACCGTGCAGTCGCGCTCGTACAGATGCACGACCGTGCCGTGCAGGTCGCCGAGCACCTGCACCTCGACGTGCCGCGCATTGCGCACGAGCTTCTCGACGTATACCTCGTCGTTGCCGAACGCGGCCAGCGCCTCCCGGCGTGCGACAGGCAACAGTGTTTCGAGGTCCTGATCGTTTTCCAGCACGCGCATCCCGCGTCCGCCGCCGCCCCAGCTCGCCTTCAGCATCAGCGGATAGCCGACTTGCGCGGCCAGCGCGCGGCATGCGTCGAGATCGTCCGGCAACGGCGCGGTCGCGGGCATCACGGGCACGCCGGCGGCGATCGCCGCATTGCGCGCGGCCACCTTGTTGCCGAGCGTGCGCATCACGTCCGGCGACGGGCCGATCCAGCGGATGCCGGCGTCAATCACGGCCTGCGCGAAATCGGGGTTCTCGGACAGGAAGCCGTAGCCCGGATGGATCGCGTCGACCTTCGCCTGCCGCGCGACGCGCAGGATGTCGTCGATGTCGAGATACGCGGCGAGCGGCTTCTTGCCTTCGCCGATCAGGTAGCTCTCGTCCGCCTTGAAGCGATGCAGCGCGAGGCGGTCTTCCTTCGAATACACCGCCACCGTACGCATGTTCAGTTCGGCGGCGGCACGCATCACGCGGATCGAGATTTCCGAGCGGTTCGCGATCAGGATGGACTGGATGGGGGTAGGCGTCACGGCGGCCATGGATAGTGAATGGTTGAATTGAGTTCGCCGCCGCGCCGTGCTCCGCCCGCCTGCTTCATTGGGCGGCGTGCGGATCGTCGCGTCGGTCATTCGCGGTTGCATCGTCGCGGCTTTCGCCAGTCGACATGTTCGCCAGATCGCCGGATGATCGCTATCGACATCGCGACGACGAATAGCATCCAGCCGACCAACCGGAAATAAGGGACCGGCTCGCCGGCCGGTCCGGTCGTCGGTCGAAGCACGGCGAGCCCGTGGCACGAACCGCGCTCGCGACAGGATCAATCGCGGTGATCGAACAGCGGTGCGTGATCCATCCAGTCGTAGCCTGCCGTTCCCTTTGCCCACGCCCAGTTCGTATCGCGGCGGCGTTCACCGGACGATTCGCGCGTCGGCGCGGATCGATCTGCTTCCACCGCGCGTTCGCGCGCAACGCGACGCGCATCGTTCCTGGAAACCGTGTTTCGTTTGCCGTAGTCAGTCATTGCATTCACCTTACGATTGAAAAGCGGGTCGCCTCTCGAACCGTGCGGTTCGTTTCGTCAGGAAAGACCGGTCAGACGAGAGGACATCGAACATGTCGTCTCGTAAAGGCAAAAAGCAGGCCACATGGAATATCACACGGACGGCGTTGATGGACGGGGCTCGGGCGCGCAGCCCGGCCTCGTCCCGACTCAGATATGGAATCGAAGTTTCAATTCTGAAATCCCGCGAGGCGGGACCGGTCAGCAGAGCGGACCGATGGGCCAGGAGAAGTCAACGTCAATCGGGCCCCCATCGCACACCGCTGAGAAAGGATCCGAAATCGCCCTCCCGACGCGTCTCACCTCCATCAGATCCCGTGCGCGCTCAACCGCGCGCCGTACCAGCGCGAGAACCGGTCGACGTAAGCCTCGGTGAACGGCGAGAACACGCCCGGCGCATACGCAGGATCCTGGGTGCCCGCGTGCGTGATCTCGACGAGGTGCTTGTCCTGCGTATTCGTCGCGACCCATACCTCGGTCAGATCCGACAGCGTGTAATCGACGCCCTCGACCGCGTCGGCATGGACGAGCCATTTCGTGCACACGAGCGTCTTGTCCGGTGCGAGCGGGATGATGTACGAAATCACCGCGTGGTCGCTCATCACGTGGGTCCACGAATTGTGCGTCCACAGATGCGTATCGCCGAGATCGCGCCGTTGCAGGTTGCCGAACAGCTTCGTGCTCGCCACCTTCGTGCTGATCGTCTGCGATTCGCCCGCGCCGGCGATCACGAGCTGCTGCGTCCTGAACTGCGTGACGGCATCCTCATCGAGCCATTCGACGGCCGAGCCGAGGAAGCCTTCGCGCGCCCAGTTCGCCTGGCAGCTGGCGTTGCGCGCCTGGTATTCCTCGAACGCCCGAAGCTGTTCGTCCGTGAGGTTTTCCGGGCAGAAGCCAAAATCCTCGGGCAGGAACGACGCGGTCAGCTCGGGATGGGTGCCCGCGCAGTGATAGCACTCGCGGTTGTTCTCGATCACCAGCTTCCAGTTGCCGTGCTCGACGATCTCCTGCTCGAACGCGATCTTTGTATGCCGCAGGTCGTACGGCGCGAAGCGCGGCGCCATCGTGTCCTCGAGCTTCGCGATGTCCTCGGGTGCATCGTCGTCGAGGCACACGAAGATGTGCGTGCCGATGATGCGCGTCTTCACCGGAATCAGGCTGCGGCAGGTCGTGTCGAAATCCTTGCCCATGTGCGTCGCGTGGCGCAGCGTGCCATCGAGGTCGTACGTCCATTGATGATAAGGACACACGAGCATTCCGACGGTCGACTTCCCCGCCTCCTTCAGGCGCGCGCCACGGTGACGGCACACGTTCCGGTAGGTTCGGACGTTCTCGTCGTCGTCGCGTACGATGAAGATCGACGACTTGCCGATGTCGACGGTCGACACGTCGCCGGGCTCCGGAACGTCGGCCGTCACGCCAACCAGGATCCAGTGCTTCCGGAAGAAGATCTCGACATCCGTTTCGAAAACGTCCTGACGGCCGAACAGTTCGCCGGGCATCCCGTGGCCCGGTTGGCGACTGCGGATCAGGTCACCGTGCGTCTTGACTTGCACTTCGGACATCGTCTTTCTCCAATCCCAAGGTTCGTGAAATCGCGCGGCTTCGAATGTTCCGCGTCGATTTCAGTATTGGATCGATGAAAAAGAGCGTCAACGCGCTTTATTTTCGTTCTGGTATTACCTGGGATCATGCGAAGCGGACAGAGCGAAAATCGCCGCGAAAGTCTGCCGGCGTGCCTGCGTCAGTCCTGCCTGACGTCCGCGCGCAGCCAGTCGACGAGGCCGTCGATCGCCGGCGTGATCGTCTTCCCGTGCGGCACCACGATGTAGTAGGCGTCCGTCATCTGCAAGGACGCCACCGGCAACCGCACCAGTTCCCCGGCGTCGAGCAGGTCGTGGACGAGCCGCCCCCAGCCGAGCGCGACACCATGACCATAGCGGGCGGCATCGATCGCATCGGTATATAAGCTGCAGCGCAGCGCGTAATTCAACCGGTCGGGCCGGAAGCCGGCGGCATGGAACCACGCCTCCCACCCCATCCAGCCCTCGGACGTCGAATCGGACTCCACCAGCGCGACGGCGGCGAGTTCCGCCAGCGATTCCGGCGCGCCGTGCTGCCGCAGCCAGGCCGGCGAGCAGACGGGAAAGACTTCTTCGTCGAACAGGCGGATCGCGGTGCCGTCGGCCCAGCGACCGTTCCCGTAGCGCACCGCGATGTCGATTTCGTTGTGGCGCAGATCGGCGGTGAACATCAGCGTCGCGAGACGCAACTGCAACTCGGGCTGCGCGGCCTTCAGCGCGGCAAGCCGCGGCAGCAGCCGGAAATGCGAGAACGCGGAGGTCGCCGCGAGGACGAGTTCCTGCCGGATCGGGCCGCTCGTCAGACGGTCGAACACACCGGCGATCTTCTGCATCGACTCGGCCATCACCCGGTACAGCGCCGCACCCTCGTCGGTAAGTTCGATCGAGCGATGCAGCCGATGGAACAGGCGCGTGCCGAGCAGGTCCTCGAGGAACTTGATCTGCCGGCTCACCGCGGCCTGCGTGACGCCGAGTTCGTGCGCGGCCAGCGTGAAGCTGCCGAGGCGGGCGACCGCCTCGAACTCGACGAGCGCCGTCACGGACGGGATCAGACGGCGATAGCCTTTGGGGGTTGCGGACGCAGGTTTCATCTGACGAACGCGTGGTGCGGGGGCAGCGTGCTATTGACCGATCTCGACCCCGGCATCTAGCCAGCCGCGCATCATCACGCCGACCTCGTCGCCCAGCCACTTCCGGAACAGCCGGTATTCCTCGCGCGGCTGCGCATTCCGGTGCGTGATCAGATAGTGATGGCGATCGCGGAACACCAGCACGTCCTGTACCGGACGCACCAGGGTGCCTTGCTCGATCTGCCGGTGCACGAGGTGATGCCAGCCCAGCAGCGTCCCCTCGCCGGCCTCGGCCTGGGCGACGAGCAACCGGTAGTCGTTGCTTTCCAGATACTTGTTCTCGGTCAGCGTGTCGGTACCGTCGCCTTGCTGGAACCAGTTGCGCCACACGCGCCAATCGACGTGCTCGCACACCTGCGCGCGGCCGAGCATCGACAGGTTCAGGGTCGGGCACGACAGCAGGTCCAGCGGCTTCAGCGACCGGCCGCGAAAATGGCGTTCGTGAAAGGACGGGCTGCAAACCGGATACACGATGTCGTGAAACAGCGGCTCGGCTTCGAACTCGGGCTCGCGCGGCGGGTTCTTCGTGATGATCACATCGGGCTCGATGAGCCCGTCGAGTTCCATGAAGTGTTCGGTGACGATCACGTTCAGCCGGATATCCGGAAACCGCTCGCGAAACGCGGGCAGCCGCGACGACAGCCAGAGCGCCGAGAACGTATGCGACACGCAGATCATCAGCGCGTGCCTGTCGGTGCGGCGCACCGCCTCCGCCGCCTCGGCGATGTTCATGATCGACAGGTACGACGCGTTGTAGAGGACGCGCCCCGCATCCGTCAGCGCGATATGCCGGCCGGTGCGCTCGAACAGCGCGACGTCGAGCGAATCCTCGAGTTCCTTGATCTGCCGGCTGATCGCGGCCTGCGTCACGCACAGCACCTCGGCCGCCTGGGTGAAGCTCTCGTAGCGCGCCGCCGTCACGAAACACCGCAGCGCGCGAAGCGACGGCATCTGCGCGAGGAGTCGGTCTGCAAACAATTGCTTCTTCAACATGGCTTTCACTCTCAAAACGGAGGTCGGACGCAGCGTCGGCGCATTCGTCGACGGCAGTCCCCATCGGCTGCCTGCGAGCAGGCTCATCGCAAACCTTTCGATTATCTGAATATTACGGCTTGCGAGTCGGCCGGGCGGCGTCGCGATGACGTCATTCTTGATCGATTGTGCACTGCGTCGCCATTATCGGAAGCGATGATGGAGACGGCAAGGCGCACGGTGGTGCCGCCCATCCGCCCCCGCGCCAGGCCACTGCGCGGCGCGGGGGCGCAGCGCACCATACGCGATGCCGGCGCGGCGTAGCGTCGTTCGTTCTGTCGCGCGCCGCGTGCGCCATTCTCGCCGGCCGAGCGGCCGCTGGCCATACTCGTGCGACATGGTGCAGGACAACATCGCAGCCGATCGGCGGCTCGACAAGCCGCCGAAACGGTTTCGCCGCAACCTGCAGCCTGGGCCGCGCGGCCCCGGGGTGCAGCGTGCGCGGCGCGCCCCACTTAGTCGAGCTTCAACCAGGTGGTCTTCAGCTCGCAATATTGATCGTGTGCGTACACGGATTTGTCGCGGCCGCCGAACCCCGACTGCTTGAAGCCGCCGAACGGCGTCGACAGGTCGCCTTCGCCGAAGCAGTTCACCGTGACCGTCCCCGCACGAATCCGCGCGGCGACCTTGTGCGCGCTGTTCACGTTGTCGGTCCACAGCGACGCGGCCAGCCCGTAGCACGTATCATTCGCGATCCGCACCGCGTCGTCGACGTCGTCGTATTCGATGAAGCACACGACCGGCCCGAACACCTCGTCGCGCGCGATGCGCATCTCCGGCGTCACCTGATCGAAGATCGTCGGCTCGACGAACCAGCCGCCCGTCTCCGCGAGGATCGCGCGCCCGCCGCATACCACGCGCGCGCCTTCCGCCTTCGCCTGTTCGATATGGCCGAGCACCTTCTCGTAATGCTTCTGTTCGATCAGCGCGCCGAGCTTCACGTCCGGATCGAGCGGATCGCCGGTCTTCCAGCCGGCGAGCACCGCCTGGACCTTCTCCAGCAGTTCCGCCTTGCGGCTCGACGGAACGAGGATCCGCGAGCCGGCGCTGCAGTTCTCGCCCATGTTCCAGAACGCGGCCGCAACTGCCTGCTCGGCCACCGCGTCGAGGTTCGCGACGTCCGGCAGGATGACCTGCGGATTCTTGCCGCCGCACTCGAGCACGACGCGCTTCAGGTTCGTATCGGCCGAGTAGTGCAGGAACCGCTTGCCGGTTGCGGTCGAACCGGTGAACGCGACGAGATCGACGTCCGGATGCCGGCCGATCGCCTCGCCGGCCTCGGCGCCGAACCCCGTGACGACGCTGAACACGCCCGGCGGCACGCCGGCTTCCATCGCGAGATCGGCGATGCGCAGCGTCGACAGCGACGTCTGCTCGGCCGGCTTCACGACCACGCTGTTGCCCACCGACAGCGCGGGGCCGATTTTCCATGCGAGCATCAGCGCCGGGAAATTCCACGGCAGCACCGCGCCGACGACGCCGATCGGCTCGCGCGTGACCATGCTGACGACGCCGGCGCCGGAAGGCGACAACGCGTCGTAGCGCTTGTCCGTCACTTCCGCATGCCAGCGGATGCACGCGGCCGACTCGGGAATGTCGAGCCCCAGGCATTCGCCGATCGGCTTGCCGGCTTCCAGCGCCTCGAGCAGCGCGAGTTCCTCCGCGTGCTCGTCGATCAGCTGCGCGACGCGCAGCAGCACCGCCTTGCGATGCGCGGGTGCGGCCTTCGACCAGACGCCCGACTCGAACGCTTCGCGCGCGGCCGCGACCGCGCGATCGACGTCGCGGTCGCTACAGCGCGCCACTTCGGCAAGCACCTTGCCGGACGCCGGGTTGAGCGTCGCGAACGTCTCGCCCGACGCCGCCGCGCTGCGCTGCCCCGCGATGAACGCGCGACCGTCGAGCGACAACGCGTTCGCCTTCTGTTTCCAATCCTGATGGGTCGTCATGTCGTTTCCTCAAAAATCAAAGCTCGGCACCAGCCGAGAATTCCTTGGCCCAGATCGTCGCCGACACGGCCAGGTCGACGAGCGGCCGAACCGGCAGCGGACGCGGATGCGGCTGCTTCAGCAACTGCTGCACGAGACTGTTCGATTCGCCGAGCGCGTATTCGGCGATCAGCTTGCCGGAGGCCGACCCGCGGCTCAGCCCGAGGCCGTTGCAGCCGATCGCCTCGTAGAGGCCGTCGTCGCGCCTGCCGAACAGCGCACCGTTGTTCGAGGACAGGCACAGCGGCCCGCCCCACGTATATTCGAGCTCGACGCCGCCGAGCATCGGGAAGCGGCGCTCGAACGAGCGCTGATGCAGATGCCGCGATTTCGCGAGATCGGCCTGCGACAGCTTCACGTCCGGCCGGAACGCGAAATGGTTGCGCACGCAAATGCGATCGGTGACCAGGCGCCGCACCGTCGTGCCCATCGGATCGGCCGGAATCAGCGCCCACGAGCGCGTGCCGCCGAGTCTCGCCACTTCGTCGGGGTTCATCGGGCGCGTGAGCGACGCGAACGTATAGACCGGCAGCAAACCGTTCGAATGCATGCCGAAGGTCGCCGCGTATGCGTTGGTGCACAGGATCACCTGCTTCGCGACGATCGTGCCGCCGGTGAAATGCAGTACGCGCGTGTCGCCGCGCGGTTCGATCCGCTTCACCGGGCTGAGCTCGAACACCGTCACGTTCGCCGGTTGCGTCGCCGCCAGCCCGCGCATCAGCGCCGCCGGCTGCACGGTGCTGCAGCCCGGCGTGAACAGCGCGCCCGTGTAGAACCCGGTGCCGGTCACGGCCTGGATCGCCGGCTGATCGAGCCATTCGAATGCTTCGCCGATGCGCGACAGCCCGTCGGCGAAATGCGCGAGCGCGGCCGCGCCCTTCCGGTTGACCGACGCGTGGAATTTGCCGTCGTCGCGCCAGTCGCAGTCGATGCCGAAACGCCGCACGATCTCGCGCACATAGTCGATGCCGTGCCGCTGAAACCGCACGTCCGCACGATCCTCGTCGATGCTGCGCGAGTAGCTTTCGCTGCTGATGTCGTGCGGCAGGTCGACGAAGAATCCGGAATTGCGCCCGGACGTGGTGCGGCCGATCCGGTCGGCCTCCACGAGCGCGATGGACGCACCGGGTGCCAGCTCCGCCAGCCGGCGCGCGGCACAAAGCCCGGTGATGCCGCCGCCGACGACGACCCAGTCGAACCGGCTGTCCGACTTGACGGTATTGGCGTCCGGTGCGGGCGGAAGACTCTCCCACCACCCGTTCATCCCGTCCGGCGCCGGAAACCGCGCGAATTCCAGAGTCGAGCCCATGACGGATTACCGGCCGTCGCGCAGCAGCGGCTTGACGAGCTTCGCGAACGCGTCGCGCTCGTCGCCCGACAACGCGCCGAGCGGCGCGCGCGCGACGCCGACCGGCAGCCCGGCCAGCTCGCAGCCGTAGCGCACGTACTGAATGAACTTGCCGCTGCGCTCGAGCAGTTCGAGCACCGGCAGCAGTTGGGCCATCAGCGTGCGACCGGTCGCGAAATCGCCGCGCTTCACGCATGCGTCGAACAGGTCGGTGTGCGCTTCCGGCAGGAAGTTCGATGCGCCGCCGACCCAGCTGCGCGCGCCCCACGCGAAGAACTCGAGCGCCTGATCGTCCATCCCGCAGCTCAGCACGAGCCGGCCGCTGAAATGCGTCGACAGGTGATGCAGATGCGCGATGTCGCCGGTGCTTTCCTTCATCGCGACGAAGTTCTTGCGCTCGAGCAGCGTCTCGAGAATGTCGTCGCCGATTTCGGTGCCCGTGCGGGCCGGGAAGTTATACAGCATGATCGGCATGTCGAGCGCGTCGTCGACCGCGAGCAGGTGCGCGAGCAGTTCCTGCTGGGTCGGCTGCGCGTAGTACGGCGCCGCCACGAGCAACGCGTTCAGCCCCGCGCGCTTCGCTTCACGGCCGAGGCGCAGCACCTCCTTCGTCGTGGTCGCGTTGATGCCCGCGGTCAGGAACGTCTTGCCGCCGGCCGCGGCGGCGACCGTGTCGAACGTGCGCACGCGCTCGTCGAAGCTCAATGCGTAGTATTCGCCCGTCGTCCCGCCGATGCCCAGGCCGGATACCCGGCCCGCAAGATCGGCCGCATGCCGGCCCAGCAGTTCGTGGTTGATTTCGCCGTCCGCGTCGAACGGGGTGACCAGCGGAGTGTGTACGCCCTCGAAGCTCATTTTCGATTCCTCAATCAAGTGGTTGCACCAGGTTCCCGCCCGTCAGGCAGGAAACCGGCAATTCGACACAACGTCGTCGGTACGTCGCTGCATACGCGCAGCGACGCCGATCGATTCACTACGTGATCCGAACGATGTTCGAGGTTCAGACCGATTCCCGGATCAGGCGAACGCCTCCGCGTGCGCGTAGACGGGAAACTGGCTGCACAGGTCGCGCACGCGGGTCCGTACCGACCGCTCGACCGCTTCGTCGCCGTTCGGATTGCGCTCGAGCGCAGCCAGCACTGCCAGGATCAATTCGCCGATCTGCTCGAACTGCGCGGTTCCGAAGCCGCGCGTGGTGCCGGCCGGCGTGCCGAGCCGGATGCCGGACGTGACGGTCGGGTTTTCCGTATCGAACGGAATCCCGTTCTTGTTGCAGGTGATGCCCGCGCGCTCCAGTGCCTTCTCGGCCTGCGCGCCGGTGATGCGCCGGGCGCGCAGGTCGACCAGCAGCAGGTGGTTGTCGGTACCGCCCGTGACGAGCGTCAGGCCGCCGGCCGTCAGCACGCGCGCGAGCGCCTGCGCGTTGCGCAACATCTGCTCGATATAGCGGGTGAATTCCGGCCGAAGCGCTTCCGCAAAGGCCACTGCCTTGCCGGCGACGACATGCATCAGCGGCCCGCCCTGCAACCCCGGAAACACCGCCGAATCGATCTGCTTCGCGACCTCGGCGTGGTTCGTCAGGATGAAGCCGCCGCGCGGGCCGCGCAGCGTCTTGTGCGTGGTGGACGTCACCACGTCGGCGAACGGCACCGGGTTCTGATGCCGGCCGGCCGCGACGATGCCCGCGATGTGCGCCATGTCGACCATCAGCTTCGCATCGACGCTGTCGGCGATCTCGCGAAACGCGGCGAAGTCGAGCGCGCGCGGATACGCGGAGTAACCGGCGATGATCAGCTTCGGGCGATGCCGCTCGGCGAGCCGGCGCACGTCGTCGTAATCGATGCGCAGCGTGTCGCGGTTCACGCCGTACTGCACCGCGTTGAACCACTTCCCCGACAGCGCGGGCCGCGCGCCGTGCGTGAGGTGGCCGCCCGCATCGAGCGACATGCCCATCACCGTGTCGCCCGGCTTGACGAGCGCGAGCATCACCGCGCCGTTGGCCTGCGCACCCGAATGCGGCTGGACGTTGGCGTGGCTCGCGTCGAACAGCGCGCACGCGCGATCGATTGCGAGCGCCTCGATCCGGTCGACATGGTCGCAACCGCCGTAGTACCGCCGCGACGGATAGCCTTCCGCGTACTTGTTCGTCAGCACGGTGCCCTGTGCTTCCAGCACCGCCGCCGACGCGATGTTTTCAGATGCGATCAGTTCGATCTGGGTTTGCTGGCGACGCAGCTCCAGCGCGATCTCCGACGCGATCACCGGATCCCGGCTCTGAAGCGTTTCGGAAAAAAAGCGGGCGTTCTCGTTCACTTGCTGACTCCGCGACGCGATTCGTGACATGCTGCATGGACTGCGCGTACCGCACATCGCGAGGCCGGCGCCATCGTTGCGGCTCCGCCCATCGGCTTCGGGCGATACGCCCCGCCGGTTCGCGCGGACGACGCCGATCGCATCGTCTGCGCCACCGGGGCGCGGCTTTACTGCTGCAGCCAGGCCTTGAGCTTCTCTGGGTGTGCATCGACGAACTTCTTCGCGGCGCTCGCGTAGTCGTTCGTGCTGTTCCCCTCGAACTCGATCGCCTCGACATCGGCCAGCGTCAGCTTCAGGTGCTTGAAGAACACGTCGGCGCGCGGGAACTTGCCCGCGAACTTCTTCGACGCGAACGCATGAATCTGCTCTTCGCCGCCCAGCGTGCCCTTCGGATCCTTCAGGTAACGCATCTGCCACTTCTGGAACAGCCAGTGCGGGCTCCAGACCGTTGCGACGATCCACTGCTTCGACTGGTACGCACGCGAGACGCTCGCCAGCATGCCGGCCTCGCTCGACGCCTGGAGGTTGTAGCCGTCCAGGTTGTACGCCTTGATGGTCTTCTCGGATGCCTGCATCAGGCCGCCGCCCGGCTCGATGCCCTGGATCGTGCCGTTCAGCTTGCTCTTGACTTCCGGCTTGCTCAGGTCGGCGATCGACGACAGCTCCGATTCCGGAATGTAGGTTGGCACCGCCCAGCCATTCTTGCCGCCGGTGTAGATGATGCCGACGTCGTCCAGGTCGTTCTTGTACTTCGCGTAGTAGGTCCCGTGCGTGACCGGCAGCCAGCCCCCGACCATGATGTCGAGATCGCCACGCGCGACACCCTGGTACTGGATGCCGATGTCGGCCTGGACGAACTGCACCGGTTGCTTGAGTTGCGTCTCGAGCACGTACTTCGCGACGTTCGCCACCGCGAGCACGTCCGCCCAGTTGGTCACCGCGATCTTGACCGGCTCGGCCGCCGATGCCGCGCCCACACCTGCGCTGCAGGCCACCACCGTCGATACCGCAAGTTTCGCCAGAAGCGACTTGAACGTATGGGTATTCATCTAGTACTCCTTTTTAATCACGCGAGTCTTTCAAGGGTGAGGAACGCCTTCGATCGGCGTTTCCGGTCTCCACGCACTGCTACACCGGTTCCGCCGCGGCACCGTGGCCGCGACGCTTAATCGTCCTTCAATTGCCTTCGACCGCCCTGTTCGTCAGGTGCGTGCCGCGCCACGCGGGCCGGCCTTGCCGGCACGCACGATCGGCTTCTTCGCCTTCTTCTTCGCCTTCACGCCGAAGCTCTCCGTCAGGCGATCGAGCACGATCGCGAGCAGCACGACGCCCAGCCCGCCTTCGAAACCGATCCCGATGTCGAGACGCTGAATGCCGCTCAGCACGTATTCGCCGAGGCCGCCCGCGCCGATCATCGACGCAACCACCACCATCGACAGCGCCATCATGATCGTCTGGTTCACGCCGGCCATGATCGACGGCAGCGCGTTCGGCAACTGGATCTTCCACAGCAGCTGCCAGTCGGTGCTGCCGAACGAGCGGCCGGCTTCGATCAGTTCCTCGCGGACCTGCCGGATGCCGAGCGTCGTCAGCCGCACGACGGGCGGCATCGCGAACACGATCGTCGCGATCACCGCCGGCACGCGTCCGAGCCCGAACAGGATCACGGCCGGGATCAGGTACACGAACGCGGGCATCGTCTGCATGAAGTCGAGCAGCGAGCGCAGGATCATGCCGATCCGGTTGTTGCGCGCGCCCCAGATCCCCAGCGGGACGCCGATCACGAGGCTGAAGAAGGTCGCCGCGGTAACGAGCGCGAGCGTCGATACCGTCTGTGCCCACAAGCCCATGTAATGGATGACGAGCAGCGCGAGGCCGACGAAGATCGAGAACACGATGCCGCGGCGCCACAGCGCGAGCCCCACCATGATCACGACCATCGCGATGAACGGCACGGCGGCGAGACCGTCTTCGAGCAGCTTCACGACCGCGCCGAGCCCCGCCGAAAACGTGTCGAAACCACCGCGGAAATGCAGAAACAGAAAGTTGACGAAGTCTTCCGCGAACTTCCCGATCACCGACGCATTCATGCTGCCCTCCGTTGCATCATCTGCTTGAGTATCGTCCGGCAGGACACGACGCCCGCCAGTTGTCCCGCCGCGTCCGTCACCGGCACGTCGTGCTGCCGGGTCAGTGCGATCGACGCGAGCCGATGCAGATCCGTATCGATCGACACCGCATGGAAGTCGGGCAGGAATGCCTCGCGAATCGGCCGGGCACCGGACCGGTGCAGTGTGGCGGCCGTGACGCAGCCCAAGTAATGGCCGGTCTCGTCGCACACGTAGCCGCATTCCGCGCCGCTGTCGATCAGCTGGTTCAGGTAGCGGTCGGATGGCGTCCCCGCGTCGCACTGAAGCAGCCCGCGCTCGACCTTCGTCATCATGCTCGACGCCTTCAGGAAGCGCGATACGTCGACATTGCGGAAGAATTCCTGCACGTACGCGTCCGCCGGTGTCTGGATCAGTTCGGCCGGCGTGCCGACCTGGATCAGGCAGCCGTCCTTCATGATGCCGATGCGGCCGCCGATCTTCACCGCTTCCTCGATATCGTGGGAGATGAACACGATCGTGCGCTGCTCTTCCTTCTGCAGGCGCAGCAGCTCGTTCTGCATTTCGAAGCGGATCAGCGGATCAAGTGCGGAGAAAGCCTCGTCCATCAGCAGGACCGACGGGTTCACCGCGAGTGCGCGGGCAAGGCCCACGCGCTGCTGCATGCCGCCGGACAACTCGCTCGGCAGCAGCTTCTCGTACGACCCGAGCCCGACGCGCTCCAGCGCGGCACGCGCGACCTCGTAGCGCTGCGCTTTCTTGATCCCCGCGACCTCGAGCCCGTACGCGATGTTGTCGAGCACGGTCCGGTTCGGCAGCAGCGCGAACGACTGGAACACCATCGCCATCTTCCGGCGTCGAACGTCGCGCAATTCCGGCGTCGACATCGGCGCGATGTCGCGGCCTTCGAGCACGACCTGCCCGGACGTCGGCTCGATCAGCCGGTTGAGCAGACGTACCAGCGTCGATTTACCCGAGCCCGACAGCCCCATGATCACGAAGATCTCGCCGGCCCGCACGCTCAGGCTCACGTCGTCGACCGCCACCATGTTGCCGGTTTCGGCGAAGATCTCGTTGCGCCCGACGCCGCGCTTCATCAGCTCGATCGCACGCTCGGGCTTCGGACCGAAGATCTTCGACAGGTGCTTGACGGTCAGGATGTCGGTTCCGGTCGCGATGCTCGACCGGGCGATCGACGGCGCACCGTCGGTGGAGATTGCTCCGGGGGGAAGTACGTCGCCCGGTGCAAACGTCAGATTTGGGGCCATTCTGTCATCCCGACTAACTGGTAACGGAAACCGCGAACTCCACACGTGTCGCCATCGATTGCCGGCTTGCTGCCAGGGCTCGATGCCGCGCTCGCGTGGTTGACGGCGCTGATTCAGTGACTGCAGCGTATCAATCCAATTTCGTCGCTCCAGATACATTTTCTGTGCGCTTTTCCATACCTTTGGTAATGCATCGAAGATGGGCAAAATCGCGCGCATGGTGCGGAACCGTGCAAACGACGCGAAAGCCGCCGCCGGCGGGGCTGCACGCGATTTGGCGGGGATCGCGGCCAAGTGGCGCGCGCAGGGCGTGAAACGGCACGCTAGGGGAAAATCCGGACGGGGAGACTTAAGGGAAACTACCAAGGAGACAGGCATTCGACTGCGCAAATGGCCGCCGAGCCGCCGATGCGCGACATCTGGCGCGTGACGCAGGCCCACCTTGCGCTGCGGGCGCTCGACCGGGCGGACGGGTCGCGGATACGTTAGCCGAAGCGGCGCCCGACACGACACGCACGCAACGCAGCGCGTTCGCTGAGCTGATGATGATCCGGATCGCCGTGGCCGCGCGGCATGCAATCACGTTGCCGCCGAAGGCGGACCGGCGGAGGCCCGCGATGTTCAAGCGGACGTTGCCGCGGGCTCCGGCGGTGCTTGACGCAGGATGATCGCGCGCTCGAGCGGGATCGCGTTCATGCACCGCTTCCCGAAACGGAACGCGACAGCACGCACGCTCCTGTCACGCGATCAATTCAAACCGATCAGGATGATGCCGAGCGAGCC
The DNA here is from genome assembly GCF_024656005.1 of Burkholderia sp. SCN-KJ. Taxonomy (NCBI): domain Bacteria; kingdom Pseudomonadati; phylum Pseudomonadota; class Betaproteobacteria; order Burkholderiales; family Burkholderiaceae; genus Burkholderia; species Burkholderia sp. SCN-KJ. Next base: position 119,357 of record NZ_JANKOG010000021.1, on the reverse strand, counting down.
TATGCGATAGACGATGACGGCGCGTGCGACGATCGTCCAGATGCGATTCTCGACGTTCGGCGCACACATCCACGCGCAGCGGATCCACGCACAGAACGGAGCGACATACATGACGAATGCCGCGAAACGCAGCGGTACCGGATAGGACGGCCCGACGATCAGCACGAGCAGCGGAATGAGCAGCAGGCCAAGCGGTACGCCGATCAGCCACCAGACTTTCCACAAGCGTTCTTCCCCGCGCCACGCGTTTTCCAAGGTGTTCTTCATGTTCGCGCTCATCGATCCGTGCGTCCGGAGGCGTCATCGACGCCGACCGCATCCGGACGCACTCAATGTAGTGTCGTGATCAGGTTCGCGGCGATGTCGGCGGCCCGTCTTTTTTCCGCGTCATCCAGTCGCTCGGCAACTCGCGCCTCGACGCGCGCCGCGGCGGCGGCATATTGCCGGAAACCGGCTACCGCATCGAAACTCGCGCGCGAACGCTCGATCCATGCCGCGCCGAGCGCCCGGTCTCTCGGCAGGCCGTTGCCGGTCAGGAACCGGATGCCGACTGCATATTGCATGAACGGATCGCCAAGCAATGCCTGGTTCAGGCTCGACAGGCCTTCCCATTGGCGATTGGCCGCGGCGACTGCGTTTCCCGGCGGATCGCTCCACAACGTGGCGACCGGATCGGCGGGTACCAGCCAGCGCCGCTCGCCGGCCGACAGCGCCGCTTCCGTTCCCGGTACGACGCTGCGCAGCGCCAGCGCAATCTCGGAGCATGCCGAGCCCCGTCGCGCGGCGCGGCGATGCAGGCCCAGCGCGGACGCCTCGTTCAGCGTCACGCCGTCGCCCGTTTCGTACATCAGTGCAAGATCGCTTTCCGCCCACGGCGAACCGGCTGCGGCCGCGCGTTGGAACCACACCGATGCTGCTTTCGGATCGCGCGCGACGCCACGTCCGTTCAGATACGCGACGCCCACCATCCGCTTCGCCTCGGCGCTCGACGGCGCTGCACGGAGCGCCCATGCGAACGCCTCGTAGTCGTCGGTGCGGCCGCCGAGGCCGGTCGACAGGTGCCACGCGAGCGAACCCTGTGCCGACACGTTGCCCTGCTCCGCCGCGCGGCGAAACCAGTACGTCGCTGCATTGAAGTCCGCCGGTACGCCATCGCCAAGGTCGTACGCATCGCCAAGTGTCGACTGATACGTCGCTTCGCCGCGATCCGCGAGTTTCCATTGCCAATACGCGCGCTCGTCGGCGGCAACCAGGCCTGCGTCGACCGACGCGAGCATGCGCATCGCGCCGATATTGTTGCCGGCAGCCGCTGCGCGGCACCAGCGCGCGGCATCGGCCGGATTGCGCGGCGTGCCGTTTCCATCCAGATACATCGAGCACAGCATCGCTTGCGACGCGGCGTCGCCCAGCATTGCGCCGCGTGTGAACCAGTCGAAGGCGATCGCCGGCTGCGTGCGCCAATAGGCAGACCCCAGCGCCGAATACGCAGCGGCGACCTTGCGGTTCGCAAGGTCCTCCAGCCATTGAAGCCCGGTCTTGCCCGCGAACGACATATGGTGCTCGTTCAGGTAGAAGCCGACCGATACGCCGGCAGCGCGATCGCCGGCCTCGGCGGCCTGCGTCAGGTAACGCAAGCCCGATGGTTCGTCGCGTGGCACGTCGGCGGTACCCGACAGATATTGATAGCCGACCCAGCGCGCCGCTTCGACGTTGCCGTGGTCCGCGGCGAACCGGAACCATTGCATCGCCCGCGTCCGGTCGACCGACGTGCCTTCGCCACGCCAGGCCATGCCGGCGGCCATCAGCGCCGCCGCTGCGTCGCCGCGATCCGCGCCGCGCTTCGCCAGCCGAAACGCCTTGCGCATGTCTACCGGCTCGTCGTCGCCACGCGCTGCGTAACGGGACAGGTTGGCCGCCGCGGCGCCATTGCCCTGCGCATCGGCCTTTTCGAACCACGGTTTGGCGGCAGCCGGATCCGGCTGCGTCCCGAGGCCGTTCTGCAACATCGCGCCGAGATCGTTCTGCGCGACGGCCAGGCCCGCATCGGCCGCGCCCTGCATCCAGCCCAATGCCGCTTCCTGGTCGACCGGGCCGCCCCGCCCGAACAGATAGAGGTTCGCCAATGCGTAACGTGCTCGCGCGTCGCCGGCGAGCGCCGCCTTGCGATACCAGTCGCGCGCCGTCGCCTCGTCGCGCGGCACGCCCGTTCCGCCTCCGTACAGATCGCCGAGCCTGCGCTGCGCGTAGGGCGAGCCGGCCAGGGCCGCGGCCGACATCAGGCTGAGGCCGCGACGCGCGTCTTGCGGCACGCCGATGCCCGCAAGATAGAGATTGGCCAGCACGGCCTGCGCTTCGGTGTGGTTCTGGTCCGCCGCGGCGCGCAGCCACTTCGTCCCCGCGCTTATATCGCGTGGCACCCCGTCGCCCCAGACGAGCATCAGGCCCAGAACGAACTGCCCGTTTGGCTCGCCGTCCGCCGCCGCACGCGACAACCACGCTGCCGCGACAACCGGATCGCGCGTCACTCCACGGCCGGTCAGCGCAAATTTCCCGGCGTTGGTCGCGCCCGCCGGCGATCCACCTTCGGCTGCTGTCACGAAGTAGCGATAGGCCGCAACATCGTCGGCAGGTTGGCCGTCGCCGTCCGCGCTCATCCCGCCGAGCTGGTTCGCCGAGGCCGCATCGCCGTCGCGCGCCGCCGACACGAACCACGCGCGCGCCGCTGCCGGGTCGCGCGGCTGCGCGACACCGTCGTAGTAGATGTAGCCCAGTGCGCGCTTGGCCGCCGTCGAACCGTCGCTCGCCGCGGATTCGAGGATCATCATCCCGCGCTTCGGGTCCGGGCGGGCCGCGTAGCCATGCAGCACCATTTGCCCGTAGAGCGCGCGGGCCGTGAGGTTGCCGGCGCCGGCGTCCTGCCTGCACAGGCTGCGGATCCGTGCGGGTTCGTCCTTCAGACGAAGGCTGTCGAATCGCGCGTTCAACGCCAGCGAGCATGGCGTCGTGTCGTCGAGGACCGGCACGGACACGCCGCGTTGCATTGCCGGCATCGCGACGAGCGGCGACTCGGGCTGCGGCGCGGCGGCGCAGCCCGACCCGAGGGTGAGCCCTGCCATCAGCGCCGGGGCAGCGATCGACGCTTTCAACACGGAGCCGACGAAGCCGGTGCGCCGACGGGCGTAACCGCGCCGCCGAGGTTCGCTCGTCCGCGTCATGGTTTCACGATCGTGACGTTCTTGATGACGACGTCGGTCCGGCCGTCTTCGTCGTCGATCGACTTGCTCAGTTCGATCCCGTAGTCGACCAGCCATGCGGATCGCACGCGCACCGTCTTCCCGTCCTTGTGGACCTCGCTGCAATCCAGGTCGATCGCATTGCCCGTCAGCGTGCCGAAGATCGACGATGCGGGTTCCGTCTTGCCGATTTCGCAGCGACGGGTCAGTTGACCGTCGCGCGACGGTTGCGGCACCGCAATCTCGACACGCTTGCCCGCCGTCATCGGTTCGTTCGCCAGCGCGATCGCCGTTGCGTCCTTTTGCATGCGAAGCATCGTGGCGTGGCGAGGTGCACTCACGCTCTGACTCATCAGGTCGGCCAGCCCGTATCCCATGTCGAAATACGACCAATGCGGGTTCCCCGCTGCGTCTTTCGTGGTCATCAGCTCAATGACCACGCCGTTATTGCGTCGATTGACGTAGGTATCGACATACGGCCCCGAGTCCTTCGGCGTCGTCTTGTTCACCCATTCGCCGTCCACCACCAGACGCGCATACGGGAGCGGCCGGCTGTCGTCGGGCGGCAACTGGCTGCGAATCGGATCCGGCAAGCGGCGCTCGTCGAACACTTCATCCAGATACGCCGTCGGATCGGCAAGCACCGTCTCGGCCGCCGACTTGCCGTCGGCGATCAACTTGAACAGTTCATAGGTTGCCCGTCGCTGCTCCGGTTCCGGCAGCTTTTCCAGCGCGTCGACTGCAAACTGAATCAGCGCACACGTGGTCGGCTTCGCTTGCTCCTGCAGCGATGGCGGCACCTCGATCGCATCGATGCGCGCGTCGACCTCGAGCAATTCGGCAACGGTGTAATGCTCGTCGTCGGCCTGCGACCGGCCACTGCGCGCGCCGATCAGATCCATCAACTCGAAGATGCTACGCAGCATCTTCGGCGACGACGTCTTCGCCAACGACACCAGACCGCGACCGGTCAGCTTCGACATCTCGCAACCGCTGTGCGATTCACCCGCGATGTCCTTCATCAGCCGAAGGAACCGCAGCCGGTCGGCCGGAGACAGCATCATTTCCGCACCTGCGGTCGATTTGCCGCGCAGGCTCGTCAGTCTTGCGAGATAGCCAGGATCCCGCGCGATCTTCGAGAACCAGGCCACCACGATCTGCCCGTTTTCCGAATCGGGATCCACGCCGGCTTGCGCAACGAATGCGCGTGCCCGTTCAGTGATTTGCGCCGGCGACAGTTCGATCGCCGGATTCGCCGCCGGCGCGGACGCTGCCGGCTCCGCAGGCGCGCTCTGCACGCCCAACCCATATGCCGTTGCGGTTGCAACGGACAACACCGCCCCGAAAAGGCCTGTCCTTATTTTCATTTTGTCGAAATTCGATTGTGTTGTTGCTCACTGCATCGGTGCGACTTCGAGCTTCACGATCAAGCCGTCGACATAACTGACCCTGACCGGCAAGCCGGCCCTGATCGGGCCGCCGTGCGATGCGGTGTTGTTGAAACCACCCGTCACAACATAGTCCGAGTAGGAGAAGCACACCTGCCCGACACAGAAACGCTCCATCGCGTGGCCGCCATACGGCATGGGTTCGAAAGCGGTCACGGCGCCTTCCACCACACGAAGCTCACCGGAAGCGATTGCTTTCCTGATGCGATGTGCGGCATCGTACGTGCTTCCGAACGCGATGGCTGTCCACAGTATCGCAAAGCCCAACCAGATGAACGGGAAGACTTTGCGCATGAAGGCCGGCCCCCGCATCGGAAGATCGTTGCGAAACCACGCAAATACAGCACCGGTCGCCACGAAGCATAGACCGAATGCCGGAAACGCCCAGTTTGCACATCCGCCGTTGGCACAGTCGAATACGATCCGATAGCCGTCGCCAGACACCGCGGGCGATCCATTGCCGGTCAGACTCGTCAGGCCGTTGCGCAGGCTCGAGTCGCCCATCAACGTGCAACCGATCAAAAGTGCAATCGCGCCAATGCTCGTGGTGATGGCCATCGCCTTGACAGCCCGCTCGGTAACGCGCTCGGCCGGATAGCCGAACTGATCCATGAGCCCGAGCTCGACGACCTTTCGTGCGCCGCCGGTGAAGATCCACCACGCGGTTCCCGATGCCGTGGCCGCAATGACGCCCCAAAATGCCGTCGCCAGCAGTACACCGCCATGCGGCGGGTTCATGAAGTCCCAGATGTCGTGAGCCTGACCGGACAAGATGCCGATGCCCATCACGATCCACGGCAATATCTGCAATCCGAACAGAGTCCGGCCATAGACACGAGCCTGGTCGCGAAGCGTATCGCTCGCTAGAGTCGACATGCGTCGGCGCGAACAGCGCACGTATTGGGCTGCGCTGAACACGATCGCAATCAGCCAGAAGTAGCGGCCGAAAATCTGGAAGAAATCGATGACTGCCCCCGTTCGATGAGTGTCCCAGGCCCGTTGCGCCACGCGCCATCTGCCGCGTCGTCACTACCGCGACGATTCGATACGCGAGCGCCTTCCCGTACGGTTCGGCAAAGGCCATCCGCAATGACGGCAGTGCGGCACGACGGATGCGACGACACCATACCGACTACCGACAGCCATCCATACTGCTGAATCGTCGCGATGCCTGGCGCGCACGAATCGCTCGATGTCGTCGACTTTCATCATGTCGTTCCGGCGTTTTCTTACTTCTGGCTTGCGCTCGCTGATTGAGTTATTCCGCGGCCGGTCAGTAGCGCGGTACGGAACTGCGGCACGAAGCTCATGAGCGCCTCGTCAATTCCCTTGATGGCGTTGGGCAAATCTTTCACCAGATCAGCATAGAAGGGATAGACATAAGGACCATTCTCCTTGGCATCTGAAGCGAAGCTGGAGCCGGTATTCTTATTAACACCGCCGCCACCCGAGGTCGGATTCAGATGAGTCGGGATCGGCAAGAACATGTTCTGAGAGAAAATTGGTTCGAACGTCGATGCCGAAAAAATTCGAATCTGGCTGTTGACCGACCGGACATACGGCCAACCCAGTCCTTGGGCACCATAACCGGTATTGGCTGGTGCAATTAAAATCGCATCCGCTCCCGTATAGGCATCACCCTTCAACGTCGGATGCAGCCAATCTCCTGCGATTTTCGGCATGCCGGCCTGACCAAGATTGACTTCCTTCACCTGGTAGCCTTGCGCTCGTAGTTCGGCCTCCAGTGCCTCGATGTACTTACGGTTCAGTCCGGTATCGCCAAGCTCACTCTTGACGAGGTCGTTGAAATCCTTGTTGGTGCGAGTCGATACGGCGGCCGTCCCTCCGGCGATTGCGCCGCCGACAGCCGCAGCCAACAGGCCCACTCCAGGAATCGGAACGAATACCGGCCCTCCGGCCGTGACGGCAAAATACACCGTTGGCCTCGACACATCGACCGCAATCGTCTTGACCGACGACATTTTTTGCGCATCGAAGTCGTATGGGGGTTTCGATGCGCACGCACCAAGCAGCAAACTCAGCACGGTAGTCGCAATGGAGCCGCGAACCCAAATCCTCGCTTTCACACCAATATTTGTCATTCTTCACCCGTCGTTATCGGTCACTGTCAAGTTGCAAGTCGCGCCAAAATAATCCCGGTTACCCGCAAGTTACATCAAATGCCCGGGAGCCGACCTTTAACACCAAACAGATCCCAGAGATAATCCCGATCCGGCCGCTCCCCGTCGAACGCGCCGTTTCTCGATTTCGTGCACGATGCGGCACATGGTTGGTCTCTCTCGGCATTTGCGGCAAATAATTGCACAGACGAAACCGCGAGATGGTCAAGGATTGTCACGGCATGCAATGTTCACATTGTCGTAAATTACATATGTCCCTCATCCGCTTGTCTCGTTCCGGCGACACCGCACACGATCAGGCGATCAAGCAACGCGGGAGGAACCGGCGTCGAAGCACGGACACGTCGCCCACGCGCTCCAAATGGAAAACGCGGACGACAAGCCGGCACCGGACTCGACATCCGGCGCGGCTCGTCATCCGCGTTGAAGATCCGACGTGCCCGCAGGACGTCAGCTGTAGTCGTACACCCCACGCCCCGTCTTGCGCCCCAGCCGCCCTGCCGACACCATCTCGCGCAGCAGCGGGCACGCACGGTACTTCGTGTCGCCGAAGTCCTTCAGGAACACGTCCATCACCGCGAGGCACACGTCCAGCCCGACGAGGTCGGCCAGCGCGAGCGGCCCGATCGGATGGTTCGCGCCGAGCTTCATCCCCGCGTCGATCTCCTCGGCCGACGCGATGCCTTCGGCCAGCACGAAGAACGCTTCGTTGATCATCGGCACGAGGATCCGGTTCACGACGAAGCCCGGCGCGTTGCGCACGCCGATCGGCGACTTGTCGAAACGCTCGGTCAGCGCGCGCACCGCCGACGCGGTCGCGTCGCTCGTCTGCAGCCCGCGGATGATCTCGACGAGCGGCATCAGCGGCACCGGGTTGAAGAAGTGCATGCCGACGAAGCGCGACGGATCGGCGAGCAGCGCCGCGAGCGACGTGATCGAGATCGACGACGTGTTGGTCGCGATGATCGCGTCGGGCCGCGCGACCGACTCGATCTGCTTCAGGATGCGGCTCTTCAGCTCGACGTTCTCGGTCGCGGCTTCGATCACGATGTCGACCGCGGCGAGCTTCGCGTAGTCGGTCGACGTCGTGATGCGCGCGAGCGCAGCGTCGCGTGCGCCGGCGTCGAGCTTGTCCTTCGACACGAGCCGCTCGAGGCTGCCCTTCAGGGCGGCGACGCCCTTGTCGAGCGCCGCGTCGCTGACGTCGATCATCACGACGTTGAGTCCGGCAACGGCCGCGGTTTGCGCAATGCCGTTGCCCATGGTTCCGGCGCCCACGACGCCGACGGTTTCGATTGCCATGACGATTCCTGTGTATTCGGGTGCTGAGCGGTCGATTATCAGATGTTCTCGAAGATCGCCGCAATCCCCTGGCCGCCGCCGATACACATCGTCACGAGCGCGTAACGCCCGCCGATGCGCTTCAGCTCGTACAGCGCCTTGACCGTGATCAATGCGCCGGTCGCGCCGATCGGGTGACCGAGAGAAATGCCCGAGCCGTTCGGGTTGACCTTGGCCGGATCGAGGCCGAGCTCCTGCGTGACCGCGCACGCCTGCGCGGCGAACGCCTCGTTCGCCTCGATCACGTCGAGATCGGTGATCTTCAGGCCCGCGCGCTCGAGCGCCTTCTGCGTGGCCGGCACCGGGCCGATGCCCATGTACGCCGGATCCACACCCGCATGCGCGTACGCGACGAGACGCGCGAGCGGCTTCACGCCCTGCGCGCGCGCGGCATCCGCGCTCATCATCAGCACCGCGGCGGCCGCATCGTTGATCCCCGACGCGTTGCCGGCCGTCACCGTGCCGTCCTCCTTCACGAACACCGGCTTCAGCTTCGTGAAGTCGTCCGGGCCGGCGTCGTGACGCACGTGCTCGTCGGTGTCGAACGCGACCTCGCCCTTCTTCGTGCGGATCGAGATCGGCAGGATCTGGTCCTTGAAGCGGCCTTCGGCGATCGCGCGCGCCGCGCGACGATGCGATTCGAGCGCGAGCGCATCCTGCGCATCACGCGAAATGCCGTACTTTTTGGCGACGTTCTCGGCGGTCACGCCCATGTGGATCGTCTGGAACGGGTCGTGCAGCGCGCCGAGCATCATGTCGACGAGCTTTGCGTCGCCCATGCGCTGGCCGAAGCGCGCGGCCGGCACCGTGTACGGCGCGCGGCTCATGTTCTCCGAGCCGCCGCCGATCGCGACGTCGGCGTCGCCGAGCATGATCGTCTGAGCGGCCGACACGATCGCCTGCAGGCCGGAGCCGCACAGGCGGTTCACAGTCAGCGCCGGCGTGTGCTGCGCGACGCCGCCGTTGATCGCCGCGACGCGCGCGAAATACATGTCCTTCGGCTCGGTGTTCACGACGTGGCCGAACACGACATGCCCGACCGCATCGCCCGGCACGTTCGCGCGCGACAGCACTTCGCTCACGACCTTCGCACCGAGATCGGTCGGCGAGAAATCCTTCAGGCTCCCGCCGAAATCGCCGATCGCGGTACGGACACCACTCACCACCACGACTTCCTTCGCTGCATTGCTCATCGTCTCACTCCGGTTCGTTCGCGCCCGCGGGCGCGGGGATGCGTTGCGTTACATGTTCGGGTAATTCGGCCCGCCGCCGCCTTCCGGCGTGACCCACACGATGTTCTGCGTCGGGTCCTTGATGTCGCAGGTCTTGCAGTGCACGCAGTTCTGCGCGTTGATCTGCAAGCGATCTTCGTTGCTGTCGTTCTTGACGAACTCGTAGACGCCGGCCGGACAGAAGCGCGCCTCCGGGCCCGCGTAGGTGCGCAGGTTCACGTTCACCGGCACGCCCGCATCCTTCAGCGTCAGATGCGCCGGCTGGTGTTCCTCGTGGTTCGTATTCGAGATGAACACCGACGACAACCGGTCGAACGTCAGCTTGCCGTCCGGCTTCGGATACTCGATCGGCGTGCATTGCGATGCCGGCTTCAGCATCTCGTGGTCCGCATGCTTGTGGTGCAGCGTCCACGGCACGTTGCCGCCCATCACCTTCTGTTCCAACCCGACCATCAGCGTGCCGAGGTACAGCCCCTTCGCCATCCACTGCTTGAAGTTACGCGCGCGGTACAGCTCCGTGTACAGCCACGATTGCTTGAAGGCGTCCGGATACGCGTTGAGCTCGTCGCTCTGGCGGCCATCCTGCAGCGCGTCGAACGCGGCGTCCGCCGCCAGCATGCCGGTCTTGATCGCCGCGTGGCTGCCCTTGATCCGCGATGCGTTCAGGAAGCCCGCGTCGTCGCCGATCAGCGCGCCACCCGGGAATACCGTCTTCGGCAGCGACAGCAGGCCGCCGGCCGTGATCGCCCGCGCGCCGTACGACACGCGCTTGCCGCCTTCGAGGAACGCGCGGATCGACGGGTGCGTCTTGTAGCGCTGGAATTCCTCGAACGGCGACAGGTACGGGTTCGTGTAGCCCAGGCCGACCACGAAGCCGACCACGACCTGGTTGTTGTCCATGTGATACAGGAACGAGCCGCCGTAGGTATCGGACTTCAGCGGCCAGCCGGCCGTGTGGATCACGAGGCCCGGCTTGTGCTTCGCCGGATCGATTTCCCACAGTTCCTTGATGCCGATCCCGTACGCCTGCGGATCGGCGTTCGCGTCGAGCTTGAACTTCGAGATCAGCTGACGGCCGAGATGGCCGCGGCAGCCTTCGGCGAACAGCGTGTACTTCGCGTGCAGTTCCATGCCGAGCTGGAAGTTCTCGGTCGGCTCGCCGTCCTTGCCCACGCCCATGTTGCCGGTGGCGACGCCTTTCACCGAGCCGTCGTCGTTATAGAGAATCTCTGCGGCGGGAAAGCCCGGGAAGATCTCGACGCCCAAGGCTTCCGCCTGCTGGCCGAGCCAGCGCGTGACGTTGCCCAGCGAGATCACGTAGTTGCCGTGGTTCTTGAAGTTGTCGGGCAGCGCCCAGTTGGGCGTCGTGACCGCGCTGTTCTCGGACAGGAACAGGAAGCGGTCTTCGGTCACCTCGACGTTCAACGGCGCGCCCTGTTCCTTCCAGTCGGGAAACAGCTCGGTGATCGCGCGCGGGTCCATCACCGCGCCCGACAGGATGTGCGCGCCGATCTCGGAACCCTTCTCGAGCACGCACACGCCGATCTCGGTGCCTTTCTCGGCGGCCAGCTGCTTGAGCCGGATCGCGGCCGACAGCCCGGCCGGGCCGCCGCCGACGATCACGACGTCGTATTCCATCGATTCGCGCGGGCCGTATTGCGCGAGCAAGTCCTGTGTGGTCAAAATCCTGTCTCCTCCTGCGCCCCGACCGTTACGGTCAGAACTGGTCTTCCGTCAACGCGAGCACGCTCTCGTTGCCCTTCGCGCCGACGATCGACGCTTCGAGCCCGCCTGCCTGCACGAGGACGTGTTCCGCATAGCATTGTGCGATCGCGATCTTCGCATCGAAGAACGCCGTGTCGCTCGCGCGGTTCGCGTGCGCCGCCAGCAGCGCGCGCGCCATCTGCCATCCGCACAGCACGACGCCCGCCAGCTTCAGGTACGGCACGCTGCCCGCGAACACCGCGTTCGGGTCCTGCTTCACGTTCGCGACCACGTAGTCCACCACCGTCGACAGCGCGCGCGCACCCTTCTCCAGCTGCGCCTTCATCGACGCGGCCGCCGCGCCGTCGACCTTGCCGAGCGCCGCGACGGTGTCACCGATCTCCGCGATCAGCGCCTTCGCCACCGCGCCGCCATCGCGCATCGTCTTGCGGCCGACCAGGTCGTTCGCCTGGATCGCGGTCGTGCCTTCGTAGATCGCCAGGATCCGCGCGTCGCGGTAGTACTGCGCGGCGCCGGTTTCCTCGATGAAGCCCATCCCGCCGTGCACCTGCACGCCGAGGCTCGCCACGTCGTTCACCATCTCCGTGCTCCAGCCCTTCACGACCGGCACCAGATATTCGTAGATTGCCTGATGACGCGTGCGCGTCGCCTCGTCCGAATGGCGGTGGGCAATGTCGCTGTGCGCGGCCGCGACGTACGCGAGCGCCCGCGCGCCCTCGGTCAGCGCGCGCATCGTGCCGAGCATGCGGCGCACGTCCGGGTGATGGATGATCGTCACCGACTGCTTGGCCGACCCGTCGACCGGGCGGCTCTGCACGCGCTCCTTCGCGAATTCCGCGGCCTTCCGGTAGGCACGGTCGGCCACGCCGATCCCCTGCATCCCGACGCCGAAACGCGCCGCGTTCATCATGATGAACATGTATTCGAGGCCGCGATTCTCTTCGCCGACCAGGTAGCCGATCCCGCCACCGTTATCGCCATACTGCAGCACCGCGGTCGGGCTCGCCTTGATGCCGAGCTTGTGCTCGATCGACACGCAGTGCACGTCGTTGCGCGCGCCGAGCGAGCCGTCGTCGTTGACCAGGAACTTCGGCACGATGAACAGCGAAATGCCCTTCACGCCTTCCGGCGCGTTCGGCGTGCGCGCGAGCACCAGGTGGACGATGTTGTCCGCCATGTCGTGCTCGCCCCACGTGATGAAGATCTTGGTGCCGAACACCTTGTACGTGCCGTCGCCCTGCGGCTCGGCGCGCGAGCGCACCAGCGCCAGGTCCGAACCGGCCTGCGGCTCGGTCAGGTTCATCGTGCCGGTCCATTCACCCGAGATCAGCTTCGGCACGTAGCGCTGCTTCTGTTCGTCGGTGCCGGCCGTCAGCAGCGCCTCGATCGCGCCGTCGGTGAGCAGCGGGCACAGCGCGAACGACAGGTTCGCCGCGTTCAGCATCTCGATGCACGGCGTCGCGATCAGCTTCGGCAGCCCCTGGCCGTCGTATTCGGCCGGATGCTGCAGACCTTGCCAGCCGCCTTCGACGAACTGGCGGAACGCGGCGCCGAAACCCGGCGTCGCGGTCACGACGCCATCCTTCCAGCTGCTCGGGTTGCGGTCGCCCTCGACGTTCAGCGGCGCCAGCACCTCGTCGCAGAATTTCGCGGATTCGTCGAGCACGGCCTGCGCCGTGTCATAGCCGGCGTCCTCGAAACCCGGCAACTGCGCAACGGTGTCGATGCCCGCGAGTTCCTTCAGCACGAACAGCATGTCCTTGACAGGGGCGTTATAGCTCATGGTCGATGTTCCAAATCAGGCGGTGAATGAGGCGCGCGGCCCGGGCGGCTGCGGCAAAACCGGCCAGCGCCAGGCGACGTCGTGGCCCATCGTAATGCCGCGCCGGCGGTTTTCCATTGTCATATCCGGCCCACATGGTGACAAAACCGGCCACACGATGCGCGGGGCGATGGCGGAAACGGGCGTCCGGGCGGGGGTTCGGGTGCCGTTTGCAGCACACGCGACGCGCAATCGGCGTACCGGCAGAAAATCAGGGGTTAACCCTCTATTCGGTCAACATCGCATGCAAGGGATTCATCGGCAACGGCCTCGTCGTTGACGGCCGGGCCGCTGTTCGTATGGACACACGTCACGCATAACCTGATGTAATGCCGCCCGGAAAATAAAGCGCATTGACGCTGTTTCAGGGCCCGCCAATACTCGGCGCACAGCGAAGGCAATCCGGGTACGGAGCGAACCATCGGAACGAGGTGCGATACACGCCCGTCATCGAGGCCCGGCTTTCGCGAACGACTGCGCGCACGTCGAACGTGCGACGCGCCCCAAGGAAGCGATGCCATGAACTCCGTAGACAGCATGTTCGATCCCGCACCCGAAGCATACGACCGACTCTCCGATCCCGGCACCTGGGACAGCACCGGAAGAACCTGGGCGAGCGGCGAACAGCAGATGCTGACGTGCTGCCGCGTCGTCGACGAGACGCATGACGTCAGGAGCTTCGAGTTTCGTGTAGGCGACGGCTCGCCCGTTCGCTTCGAACCCGGCCAGTTCATGACGGTGTCGGCGAACGTCGACGGCCAGCCGGTCGAGCGCTGCTACACGATCTCGTCGCCGCCGACGCGTCCCTATCTGGTGTCCATCACGGTCAAGCGCGTGCCCGGCGGCATCATGTCGAACTGGCTGCACGACAACATGAAGCCCGGCAGCCAGCTACCGGCTTACGGCCCGTCGGGCAGCTTCACGCCGACGGCGGCACCCGCCGCCAGATTGCTGTACCTGTCCGCCGGCTCGGGCGTGACGCCGCTGATGTCGATGACGCGTGCGAGCATCGATCTCGGGCTCGACCTGGACATCGTGTTCGTCCACAGCGCGAGAACGCCCGCCGATATCGTGTTCCGCAAGGAGCTGCAGCGGCTCGAGGCGCTGTCGCCGCGCCTTCGCACGTACTTCGTCTGTGAAGGTGCCGGCGATGACGCGCACTGGCCGGGACCGATCGGCCGGCTCAGCCTGCCGTTGCTTGCCGAACAGGTGCCCGACTACGCCGAGCGCGAAGCGTTCACCTGCGGCCCGGCGGGCTACATGAATGCCGTGCGCGACGTCCTGCGCAGCGGCGGACACGATCCCGCACGCTATCACCAGGAAAGCTTCGACATCGGCGCCGGTGTCGCGCCGACACTGGCCGCCCCCGCTGCCGAATCGTCGTCGGAAACGTTTACGGTCAGGTTGGCGCGCTCGTCGAAGACGTTCACGATGAACGCCGCCGACACCGTGCTGTCGGCAGCGAGGAAGGCCGGCGTCGCGATTCCGTCATCCTGCAGCCAGGGCATCTGCGGCACGTGCAAAACGAAGGTGCTCGACGGCACGGTCGACATGCGGCACAACGGCGGGATTCGCGACCGGGAAGTGCAGAAGGGTTTCCGGCTGCTCTGCTGCAGCCGCCCGACGTCGGACCTCGTGCTGGAGCTCTAGTCCGGCGGCAGACGACGCGCACGGCACGCTCACGGGCCTTGTTCGCACGTGTCCGGATCGGTGTTCGTCGCGGGTGCTGCAGGCGGGCGACCTGCTCGCGTTCGACACCGACTTGGTCGGGCCGCACGGTTACTGCTCGGACATCTCCCGCACCTGGCTCGTCGGCGACGGCCGTCCGTCGGACGAACAGCTCAAGCTGTACGAATTCGCATACGCACAGGTCCATTTCAATATGAATCTGCTGCGGCCCCGGCAGTCCGAAGGCGGCAGCGTGATGTGCCGTCGATTGCGGCGCGTGCCGCTGGCCGGACGGCAACCGCGGAACGCGCATGGCGGCCAGCACCAAATCGGCCGCCCTTTTTCGCTGTCCGGGTCGGCACGTTTCTCCGTAGACTTCCATCTCATCATGCCAAACGAGCACCGGAGCAAAGACCAGGATGAGTGAACGCCCGAAGCACATCGCGGATTTCATCCGGGTCGCCGGCGACCTGTTTCAATCGGACAAGCTTCCGCCCGCCGCGCGTGCATTCGCACCGCAAGTATTCGCGCGGCTGCAGACCCCGTCGGATAACGGCACGCGGCTCGCGGTGCGCTACCCCGCCTGCGAATGGCTCGACCCGGCGCTCGAGTCGGTCGCACGCGTCGACCCGACGTTCGCCACCGTCGCACGGCTGATCAAGGCGCTCGAACCCGAGATCGGCTGGTCGCGTCGCACGTCGGGCAAGGACGGCAGCCCGAACTACATCGATGGGCACGTAAACGGGATGATCTGCGGGCCCGGCGGCGCCGAAAGCCGCGACGACATTCAGCTCGGCTTCTCGTTGATGATGCCCGGCGTCAGATATCCGGATCATGGTCACGCACCGGAGGAAGCGTACGTGCTCATGACCGCCGGCGAATTCCGGCAGCAAAACGGCGCATGGTTCGATCCCGGGATCGGCGGCGGCATCCACAATCCGCCCGGCGCGCTGCATGCGATGCGGTCCGGCAACGCGCCGTTCCTCGCGATATGGTGTCTGCTGAATTGATCAGACGATCGACGCGGGGTGCCGACGGATTCGCCTGCGACAAGCGGCCGGCCATTGACCTACCGGCCGGTCGGAATCATCAATGGGAGCCGGCCATGGGAACCCGGGCAAGAAGCCGGTTATGGGAAGCCTATGCAGTCCCGCCGCGCGACGGCCGGCTCCCGCAGCCGCACCGCACGGCGGAAATCGCGCTCCGACCGCATCGTCAACCTCCATTCGGTCGACGCGATATCGCCCGCGCGTGGATAAAACGCAACAGCACGGCAGAAGACGCGTTCGACGATTTTGTGTCCTCGATGGCGCCTTTGTTATCGGGCATACTCTATTCGCGCCCAGCGAACGGTCGTTCCATTTTTAATGCGAACCGTCGCGCGAGCCACTAAACACACACATGATTCTGTTACCTTGACGCACCGGCCCGAGCGCTTCGCGATGGCCATCACCCATCTTTCACACTATGACATTACAGATTGGGGTTCCTCTGGAGACAGCCACCGGCGAACGGCGCGTTGCGACCGTTCCCGAGGTGGTCGAGAAACTGATCAAGCTGGGGTTTTCGGTGGCCGTCCAAAGCGGCGCCGGTGCCGGCGCGAACTTTGACGACGACACGTATCGCGCGGCCGGTGCGAGCATCGCCGCCACGGCGGCCGAGCTCTGGTCCGGCAGCGACATCGTGTTCAAGGTGCGCCCGCCGAGCGCCGACGAAGTCGCGCTGATGCGCGAAGGCGGCGCGCTGATCGGCTTCGTGTGGCCCGCGCAGAATCCCGAGCTGATGCAGCAGCTGGCCGCGAAGCGCGCCACCGTGCTGGCGATCGATTCGCTGCCGCGCACGCTGTCGCGCGCGCAGAAGATGGACGCGCTCACGTCGATGGCCGGCATCAGCGGCTATCGCGCGGTGATCGAGGCCGCGCATGCGTTCGGCCGCTTCCTGAACGGCCAGGTCACGGCGGCCGGCAAGATCCCGCCGGCGAAGGTGTTCATCGCCGGCGCCGGTGTGGCCGGTCTGGCCGCGATCGGCACGGCCGCGAGCCTCGGTGCGATCGTGCGCGCGAACGACACGCGTGCGGAAGTGGCCGATCAGGTCAAGTCGCTGGGCGGCGAGTTCGTCAAGGTCGACTACGAAGAGGAAGGCTCGGGCGGCGGCGGCTACGCGAAGGTGATGAGCGAGGGCTTCCAGCAGGCGCAGCGCGCGATGTATGC
Organism: Burkholderia sp. SCN-KJ; assembly: GCF_024656005.1. NCBI lineage: Bacteria > Pseudomonadati > Pseudomonadota > Betaproteobacteria > Burkholderiales > Burkholderiaceae > Burkholderia > Burkholderia sp. SCN-KJ. The sequence continues at coordinate 102,537 of NZ_JANKOG010000021.1, read as the reverse complement.
GCAACAGGCCAAGGACGCCGACATCATCATCACGACCGCGCTGATCCCCGGCAAGCCGGCGCCGAAGCTCATCACCGCCGAGATGGTGCAGTCGATGAAGCCCGGCAGCGTGATCGTCGACATGGCCGCGGAACAGGGCGGCAACTGCGAACTCACGGTGCCCGGCGAAGCCGTGGTGCGCCACGGCGTGACCATCGTCGGCTATACCGATCTCGCGTCGCGCCTGTCGCGGCAGTCGTCGACGCTCTATGCGACCAACCTGCTGCGCGTGATCGAAGAGCTGTGCAAGGCCAAGGACGGCACGATCAACGTCGACTTCGACGACGACGCGATCCGCGGCCTCACCGTCATCAAGGAAGGCAACGTCACGTGGCCGCCGCCGCCGATCAAGCAGGCGGCCGTCGCGCCCAAGCCACCGGCTGCCGCACCCGCGGCAGCCGCGGCGCCGGCGAAGTCCAAGGGCCACGGCCACAGCGGCGAGCCGATGTCGGCCAAGGCGCTCGCGATCGTGTTCGCGATCGGCGCGCTGGCGTTCCTGCTGGTCGGCCAGTTCGCGCCGGCGAGCTTCCTGTCGCACTTCACGGTGTTCGTGCTCGCGTGCTTCGTCGGCTACATGGTGATCTGGAACGTCACGCCGTCGCTGCACACGCCGCTGATGAGCGTGACCAACGCGATCTCGTCGATCATCGCGATCGGCGCGCTCGTGCAGGTCGCACCGCCCCTCGGTGAGCTGGCCAACGCCGGCGATCGTCCGTCCGGGCTGATCCTCGGTCTCGCGGTCGGCGCGCTCACGCTCACGGCCGTCAACATGTTCGGCGGCTTCGCGGTCACGCGCCGCATGCTGGCGATGTTCCGCAAATAAGGGGACGACAATAATGACTTCCAACCTGACTACCGTCTCCTATATCGGCGCCGCGATCCTGTTCATCCTGAGCCTCGGCGGCCTCGCGAACCCCGAAACCGCGCGCCGCGGCAACCTGCTCGGCATGATCGGCATGCTGATCGCCGTGCTGGCCACCGTGGCCGGGCCGCGCGTGTCGGCCGCGGGCATTCCGTACGTGATCGCCGCGCTCGTCGTCGGCGGCGCGGTCGGCCTGTACGCGGCGAAGAAGGTGCAGATGACGCAGATGCCGGAACTGGTCGCGCTGATGCACAGCCTGGTCGGTCTCGCGGCCTGCCTCGTCGGCTTCGCGAGCTACATCGACACGTCGCTGCAGTTCACCGGCGCCGAGAAGGCGATCCACGAAGTGGAAATTTATGTCGGCATCCTGATCGGTGCCGTCACCTTCGCGGGCTCGATCATCGCGTTCGGCAAGCTGTCGGGCAAGATCGGCGGCAAGCCGCTGCTGCTGCCGGCACGGCACTGGCTGAACCTGGCCGCGCTGCTGATCGTGATCTACTACGGCCGCGCGTTCCTGCATGCGGAAAGCATCCAGGACGGCATGCTGCCGCTCGTCGTGATGACCGTGATCTCGCTGCTGTTCGGCGTGCACATGGTGATGGCGATCGGCGGCGCGGACATGCCGGTCGTGGTGTCGATGCTCAACAGCTACTCGGGGTGGGCGGCAGCCGCCACCGGCTTCATGCTCGGCAACGACCTGCTGATCGTGATCGGCGCGCTGGTCGGCTCGTCGGGTGCGATCCTGTCGTACATCATGTGCCGCGCGATGAACCGCAACTTCATCAGCGTGATCGCGGGCGGCTTCGGCAGCGGCGCGGGCGCACCGGCGGCAGCCGGCGGCAGCGCCGCGCAGCCGGCCGGCGAAGCGGTCGCGGTGAGCGCAGTGGAGACGGCCGAGCTGCTGCGCGAAGCGAAGCGCGTGATCATCGTGCCCGGCTACGGGATGGCCGTCGCACAGGCCCAGCACACGGTGTTCGAGCTGACGAAGCTGCTGCGCGAGAAGGGTGTCGACGTGCGTTTCGCGATCCACCCGGTCGCGGGCCGCATGCCGGGGCACATGAACGTGCTGCTGGCCGAAGCGAAGGTGCCGTACGACATCGTGCTGGAGATGGACGAGATCAACGGCGACTTCCCCGAAGCCGACGTGTCGATGGTGATCGGCGCGAACGACATCGTGAACCCGGCCGCGCAGGACGACCCGTCGAGCCCGATCGCCGGCATGCCGGTGCTGGAAGTGTGGAAGGCGAAGACGTCGATCGTGATGAAGCGCAGCATGGCGTCCGGCTATGCGGGCGTCGACAATCCGCTGTTCTACAAGGACAACAACCGCATGTTGTTCGGCGATGCGAAGTCGATGCTCAATGAAATCTTCGGCGCACTGAAAGCCTGAGTACGGCCACGCGCGCGGAGCGGCAGCAAGCCGCTCCAGCGCCGCGTGGCTTCGATACGCCGTCGCGGACGCCGAACCGGACGACGCGCAGCCTCCCCCGCCTGCCCTTTTCCCGTTGCGCCGGTTTGGTCAGCGCTTGTGGACGACGGAGTCGAGCACGAAACTGGTCGTCATGTTTTGCACGCCGTCCAGCGCGCTGATCGTTGCCCAGATGTCGCTGATGCGCTCGTGCGTGGCCGCCTCGATCTGCACCAGCAAATCGACCTCGCCGCTGAGGACCGCGCAATCGCGCACCTCGGCGATCCGCTCGAGCGCGGCGAGCACGTCCGCGCCGCGCATCCGGTCCCGGCGATACACGAGCATCACGGCGCGCACCGGCACGACATCGTCGGGCAATGCGAGCCGCACCGTATAGCCTGCGATGATGTTCAGCGCTTCGAGCCGGTCGATCCGGTTGCGGACCGCCTGCCTGGACAGACCGATCCGGTCGGCCAATACCGCGAGCGGTATCCGCGCATCGGCACACAATGCGTCGATGATCTTCTGGTCCAGGCCGTCGATCTTCATTGGCCGAACCCGGTGTGCGCGGCGCCGCGTGCATCGATCGCGTCGCGCAATGCCGCGATGTGGCCGGGGCCGATTCCGCAACACCCGCCGACGATCCGCGCGCCCAGGCCAAGCCACTGCTCCGCCCATCTTGCATAGCCGGGCGGATCGACGTCGCCGCGCAGGCCGTCGAGTTCCTCGTTCGCGCGCGCATCGGCGCGCTGAGGCGGAAACGCGTTCGCATAGGCGCCGATCGCGAGCGACGTTCCGGTGTTCGCGAGCGTGCGCTGCACCGTCTCGATCGCCACACCCATCACCTCCGGCTGGCTGCAGTTGAACAGCAGCGCGGTCGCGCGCGCGGACACGGCGGCGTCGATCGCTTCGTCGAGCGTCTGTCCCGATCGCAGTACCGGCGTGGCGCCTGCGTCGACGTCGTCACGCAGCGTGAACGAGACCCAGAGCGGCTTCGGATTCGCACCTAGCGCACGCCGGACCGCGCCGATCTCGTCGGTCAGGCTCTGCGTCTCGGCCAGCCACAGGTCGACGTAGGGATCGAGCCCGTCGACGAGCGTCGCCAGGATCGCATCCGCGCGCGCCGCGTCGAACAGGTCGGGTCGGTAGGAACCGCCGGTCGGCGGAAGCGATCCCGCGACGCGCACGGGCCGCGCTGCGCGGTCCGCCGCTTGCCGCGCGAGTTGCCCGGCAAGTGCCGCGAGCGCGACACCGTCGCGACGGAACCGCGCTTCGCCGATATGGAACGGCACGACCGCATAGCTGTTCGCGGTGATCACGTCGGCACCCGCCGCGATGAACGCGTCGTGCGCAAGGCTAACGTAATGCGGCGCTTCCATCAGCGCGAGTGCCGACCATTCCGGCTGCCTGAACGGCGCCCCCATGCGCGCCAGTTCGCGCCCCATGCCGCCGTCGAGTACTGTGATGTCTTGCATAGTCCGTGCTCCGTCGTTGCAATCCGCGCAGCTCGTGCCCGCATCGACTCAAAGGTCGGCGCGACGCGCGTTGGGCGTCGACCGAGCGTGCGCGCGGGTCCGTGTCAGATCTGCGCCAATGCTTGCGCGATATCGCTTTTCAGGTCGTCGATGTGCTCGATGCCAACCGAATAGCGGATGAAATTGAGCGGGATGTCGGCAGCGCGCATCTGCTCCGCCGACATCGTGCCCGCCCACATCGATGCCGTATGGATCGCGAGCGAATCGACGCCGCCGAGATTGCCTGCATTCAGCGGCAGGCGCAGCGCCTCGACGAAGCGCTGCGCTTCGCCGTAGCTTCCCCGCACGCCGAACGCGACCACGCCGCCGAAACCGCGCATCTGCCGGCACGCGAGCCCATGCTGCGGATGGCTGCGCAGGCCCGGATAGAACACGCGCTCGATCTTCGCGTGCGCTTCGAGGAATTCGGCGAGCGCCTGGGCGTTCGCATTGATCCGCTCGACGCGCATCGGCAGCGTGCGCAGCCCGCGCAGCAAGAGCCACGCGTCCATCGGCGACAGCACCGACCCGAGCGTGATGTGCGTATGCCAGATCTGCTCGGCGAGCACGCGGCTCGTGCAGATCACACCGCCCGTCAGGTCGTGATGGCCGCCCAGATACTTGGTCGCGCTGTGCACGACGATGTCGACACCGAGCCGGTGCGGCTGCTGGTTGATCGGCGACGCGAACGTGTTGTCCGCGAGCGTTAGGATGCCGCGGGCTCTGGCGATCTCGGTCACCGCGGCGATGTCGGTCACGAGCAGCAGCGGATTGACCGGCGACTCGAGCACGATCAGCCGTGTGTTCGGCCGGATCGCGCGATCGAACGCGACCACGTCGGTCTGGTCGACGAACGTCACCTCGACGCCGAACCGGCGCAGCATGTCGTCGAGCAGCTTCGTGGTGCTCATGTAATGACGCGTCTGGCCGACGACGTGATCGCCGGCCTTCACGACACTGAGGATCGCGGTCGCGATCGCGCCCATGCCGGATGCCGTGACGAGCGCGGTCTCGGTGCCCTCGAGCTCCGCCATGACCGCCTTCACGCGCTCGTGAACCGGATTGCCGTAGCGCGTGTAGTTGCGCGGATGCTGCGGCACGCTCGACATCTCCGCGAATTCCTCGCTGCCGGCTGCCTTGAACACCGCCGAATAGTGGATCGCCGGCGCGACCGACTTCTCGTCGGTCACGTCGCGGTCCGCGGCGAGCGCCAGCGTTTCAAGCTTGTATCCCATGTCGTCCTCGGATCGTTCGTTGTGTCGCTTTCATGCGGCGCCCGTCAGGCACGCACGCCGCCCAGATGGCGATTCAGCAGACCTTCGACGCGCTTGAGCACGGTCGAAAGCACCGCCGTGATACCGACGTAGACGATGCCGGCCAGCATCAGCGCGTCGGTCGTATAGGTTTCGATGGAGATGCGTCGCGCGACACCGGTCAGGTCGAGCACGGTGATCGTGCTGGCAAGCGCGGTCGATTTCAGCTGCAGCACGATCTCGTTGCCGAGCGTCGGTGCGACGATGCCGATCGCGCGCGGCACGATCACGAACCAGGTGAGCATGAAGCGGCTCATCCCGAACGCGAGCGCGGCCTCCTTCTCGCCGGCGGGGACGCCTGCGATCCCGCCGCGGATGTCTTCGGCCATGTAGGCCGCGAGATTGAGCGTCAGCGCGCACAACGCACACGAGAACGATCCGCCGACCAGCAGCCACAGAGGCGATGCACGCACGATCGAGAACTGCGCGAGCCCGTAATACAGCACGAAAATCTGCACCAGCAGCGGCGTGCCGCGAAACACCGACATGAACAGCCGGCTCGGTGTCGACAGCCAGCGGCACGCCGACGTGCGCGCGACCGCCAGCGGCACCGCGAGCGCGAACGCCAGGGTGCATGACAGCACCAGCAGCTCGAGCGTGATCCCTATGCCGCGCGCGACGTCCGGGCCGGACTGCACGATGAGGGAAAGAAAGTCGTTCATCAGATGGCCCTCCTCAGGTGCGTGTTGCGTAACCGCGGCCCGCGCTGCGCTCGAGCCACGCGAACACGGGGTTCGATGCGGCGAGAAAGCCGAAATAGACGATTCCGACCGCCACGTAGAAGACGAACGGCTGCTTGGTGAACTGCGCGGCGATGTTGGCCTTGCGCAACATGTCCTCGAGCCCGACGATCGACACCAGCGACGTGTCCTTCAGCAGGTTCTGCCACATGTTGTTCAGGCTCGGCAGGCAGATGCGCCACGCCTGCGGCAGGCGCACGTACCACAGCGTCTGCAGGCGTGTCATCCCGTACGCGCGCGCGGCCTCGATCTGGCCGGCCGGCACCGCGCTGAACGCGCCGCGGAACATCTCCGACGAGTACGCGCCGAACACCACGGCGAGCGCGATCACGCCGGCGGAGAACGGGCTGATGACAACGGCACCATCGAATTGCGCGTTGAGAAAATGCGACAGCCCGAAGTAGCAGATCAACAGGATCAGGAACTCGGGAATGCCGCGCAGGAAATTGGTCAGCGCATAGGTCGCATGCCTGAGCCACCCGAGGCTCGACAGTTTTGCCGACGCACCGGCGATGCCGAGCAGCATGCCGACGCACAGCGCGGCGACCGCCAGCTCCAGCGTGACGAGCGCGCCAGCCGCGATCTGCGCGCCATAGTTCACCAGGATATCCATCGTAATGTCGCTCCGTGTAAGGCCGGGACCGCGCGGGCCGCCGTCCGGCGCCCGCGCGGTCCCGCTGCGCGGTTATTGCGGCGCGATGCTGAACGGGAAATAGCGCTTGTTGGCCGCGGCGAACGTGCCGTCCGCCTGCACCTGCGCGATGCCCTTGTCGAACAGCGCCTTCAACGGCGCGTCGCCCTTGCGCACCGCGATCGCCGTACCGTCGCCGAAGATCTCCGCATCGGCGATCGGCTTGCCGACGAAGTCGAAGCCTGCCTTCCTGCCGGCCTTCGTCAGCCAGTCGTACGCGACCGTGTTGTCGGCGAATACCGCATCGACGCGCCCGGCCTCGAGATCGAGCCAGGCCTCGTCGAGCGTCTGATAGACCTTCACGTCGATCCCCGACTTGCTCGCCGGCAGGCGGCGGCGCAGATAGGATTCGTGCGTCGAGGCCGTCTGAACGCCGATCGTCCTGCCACGCAGCGTGGCAGCGTTGTCCGTGATGCCGGAGCCCTGCTTCGCGACGAGCTGCACGGGCGCCGTCGTGACGATGCGCGTGAAGTCCACCGACTGCTCGCGCTCCGGCGTCTTCGACATTTGCGCGAGCACCGCGTCGATCTGCTTCGCCTTGAGTGCCGGAATCAGCGCGTCGAAATCCATCGTCACCCACTGGCACTTGACCTTCATCGTGTCGCACATCTTCTTGCCGATGTCGATCTCCATGCCCTGCAGCTTGCCGGAGGCATCCTTGTATTCGAACGGCGCGTAATCGGCGAGCGTGCCGACCCGCACGACCTGCTCGGCCTGCGCGACCGATCCGAGCAATGCCGCGCCCACGCACAGCGACTGAAGCAGCTTTTTCATGGTTTCCTCTCCGGTTGGCATTGAATCCGCATCAAATGATGCTGGACAGAAACTTCTGGAACCGCGGCGATTTCTGGCTCGCGAACACTTCGTCAGGACTGCCGTCTTCCTCGATTCGTCCCTGGTGGACGAACACGACGCGGTTCGCGACTTCGCGCGCGAACCCCATCTCGTGCGTGACGACGAGCATCGTGCGTCCCTCGTCGGCCAGCGAGCGCATCACTTTCAACACTTCGCCGACGAGTTCCGGATCGAGCGCCGACGTCGGCTCGTCGAACAGCATCACGTCGGGGTCGGTCGCGAGCGCACGTGCAATCGCGACGCGCTGCTGCTGGCCGCCCGACAGCTGGTTCGGATAGTGTTCGCACTTGCCGGCGAGCCCGACTCGATCAAGCATCGCGATCGCCTTGTCGCGGGCGTCGCGCTTCGGCACGCCGAGCACGCGCACCGGCACGAACATCACGTTCTGCAGCACGGTCATGTGCGCCCACAGATTGAACTGCTGGAACACCATCGCGAGCTTGCGGCGCACGCGCATCACCTGCCGCGCGTCGGCCGCGACGAGCGCGCCGTCGCGGCCTGCCTGTTTCAGCGCGAGCGTTTCGCCGTTCACGCAAATCCGGCCGCGGTCGGGCATTTCCAGCAGGTTGATGCACCTGAGGAAGGTACTTTTCCCCGACCCGCTGCTGCCGAGGATCGACACGACCTCGTGATTCTTCGCGGTCAACGAGATGCCCTTGAGCACCTCGACACCGCCGAACGACTTGTGAATATCCTCGACCACCAGCGCGTCCGCCGGCGGTTTGCATGCAGGAATTGCTGCTGGCATCCTCGACTCCTTCTTCGATACGTTGCTCACACCGCTGCGGTTCGCGCCGCGCCGGCCCGCGCGGGGCCCGCGCTCGCGCATCAGCCCGACAGCCGCCGGTTGCGCCTGAAGCAGACCACCTTCGGCTGCGTCATGTCCGTCATCGCGAACCGAACGCCTTCGCGGCCCAGCGACCCATGCTTGAATCCGCCGAACGGCATGCCGTCGAAGCGGTAATCGGACGAATCGTTGATCATCACGCCGCCCGCCTGCAGGCGCTCGGCCGCGCCGAGCGCCACCTCCAGGCGGTTGGTGAACACGCCCGCATGCAGGCAGCTCTCCGACGCGTTGGCCGCGTCGAGCGCCTGCTGCAGGTCGGTGAATTTCTCGATCGTCACGACCGGCGCGAATACCTCGTCGGTCCAGACACGCGCGTCGTGCGGCACATCCGCGAGCACCGTCGGTTCATACAGCGCCCCGCGTCGCCGATGGCCGGTCAGCACCGTCGCACCGCGCGACACTGCCTCGTCGACCCAGCGTTCGATGCGGATCGCCTGCTCCTCGCCGATCATCGGCCCCATGTCGGTCGCATCGTCCAGCGGATCGCCGACGACCATCCTGCCGGTCAGTTCAACGAAATACCGCACGAACGGCTCGTACGCGGCCTCGGCGACGAAGATCCGCTGCGTGCCGATGCAGTTCTGTCCCGCCGCCCAGAAGGCGCCCGACACGCACGATTCGGCGGCATCCTTCAGGTCGCAGTCGGCCATGACGATCACCGGCGCATTGCCGCCCAGGTCCATCGCGATCTTCTTGAGTCCCGCATCGCGCGTGATGGCCTCGCCGGTCTGCGGGCCACCGGTAAAGGTCACCATCCGGATGCGCCGGTCGCGCACCAGCGCGGACGCGAGATCCGCGCCGCCGTGCACGATCTGCAGCGCGGCGCGCGGCGCACCGGCTTCCCACAGGACCTCGACGAGCGCCTGTGCGGACAGCGGCGCGAGCAACGACGGCTTCAGGATGACCGCATTGCCGGTCGCGAGCGCCGGCCCGAGCTTGTGCGCGACGAGGTTCAGCGGGTCGTTGAAGGGCGTGATCGCGAGAATCACGCCCAGCGGCTCCAGCGTGTAGTAGCCGCTACGATCCTCCGAGCCGGGATACCCGTCGAACGGGATCGTCTCGCCGTTGAGTCGTTTCGCCTCCTCGCCCGACAGGCGCAGCGTGTTCACGCAGCGCGCGACTTCCTTGCGGGCCTGCCGCAGCGGCTTGCCCGCCTCGAGCGCGATCGTGCGTGCGAATGTCTCCGCTTGTGCCTCCACGCGCGAGGCTGCGCGAAACAGGAGGTCGGCCCGCTGGCTGCGCGACATGGTTGCGGCCGCACGCGCGCCGTCGAGCGCGCGCTCGACGAGGAGCGGCGCCGCATCGGCTCGCGACAGACGAACCTGGCCGACGATCGAGCCGTCATACGGCGACCGCACATCGGCCACGCCGGCTCCCGTGCAGTCGCTCATCACCGCATCGCGCGCGCTCATGCGGCCACCTCGTGCGAGGCCGCGCCAATCCGGTCCGCCAGTTCGATCAGGTCGGAGAGGATCGCGAACGCCGTTTCCTCGCGCCCGGCACCCGGCCCGCTGATCGTCACGCCACCGAGCACGTCGGTGTCGAACGTGATCGCGTTCGTCACGCCGCTCGCGGCCAGCAGCGGATGGCCGGCCGGCAGCTTGCACGGTTCGACGCTCGCGGTAACGGTGCCGTCCGGATGGCGGATGGCAGAGCCGATCAACCGCCAGGACATGCGCTCCGCCGCCGCCGCGCGCACGTCTTGCTCGGTCAATTCCACGATGCCGCGGCACGTCACGTCGGCGCGCTCGAGGCCGGCATTCCACAGTGCGTTCGCCAGAATGACGACCTTCAGCTGTACGTCCGAACCGTTGACGTCGGCCGCCGGGTTCGCCTCCGCATAGCCGCGCTGCTGCGCATCCCGGATCGCCGCATCGAAGCTCGCGCCGGCCTCGACCTCGCCGAGCACGTAGTTCGACGTGCCGTTCAGGATGCCGGCGAAGCCGCGGATGTCGCAGCCGCGCAGCGAGGTCGCGAGCTGCCGCAGCACCGGCGTGCCGCTCATCACCGTGCCCTCGTACATCACGCACGCACCCGATTGCGCGGCGATCCGCGCCAGTGCCGGCTGCGCGAGCGCGATCGGCCCCTTGTTGGTCGTGATCACGTGCTTGCCGCATTCGAGCGCGGTACGGCAATGCGACAACGCGGGCTCACCGGTGGTCGGATCGGTGAAGGTCGCCTCGATGACGACATCCACGTGCTCCGACGCGATGGCCTTCAGCACCGCACCGAGGCCGACGTCCGGCGACACCAGCGTGCCGGGATCGCGACGCAGCGCTTCGGCAGCGACGCCCCGCCGGGCGGTTTCGTCGAGGACGTCCAGCGCGATACCGCGAGGATTCGTCGCGATCCCGAGCCGCAGGTCGGCGACCATCGTCACCGATACGTCGAGTCCCGCCGCACCCAGCATCGCGCGCTTCTTCTTGAGCAGTTCGACCAGTCCCTGATTGACTCCGCCGAAACCGACCAGTGCCAGTTTGAGTTCCATCTCGATCATCTCCTGTTCATTGACCACACGACACAGGTTAGTTATGCAAATCGATTTTCAAATTATGCGTTTCGCCCGATTCAAGCCATCACCCGTTGCGATTCGTCATGCGGGACGGACGGATCGCCCGTCCCGCGCGAAACAAGACCGTCAGGCGGCCGGCGGTTCGTCGTCGCCGTCCTTGTCGACCGGCACGAACAGCCCGACCTTGACCGCGCTCAGCACGACATTCGTGTTGATCCGGCGGATCATCGGATTGCTCTGCATGATCCGCGCGGACAGCCGGTCGTACGCCTCGACGTCGCGTGCGGTGATGATCGCGATCAGGTCGGCGGAGCCGGTCACGTAGTAGATCTGCTGGATCTCGTCATGCGCCTTCGACCACTCGCGGAACCTGGCGACCGTCTCGTAGTTTTCGCGTTCGATCTCGATTGCCGCGATGAACGTCATCGGCCTGCCGACCGCCGCACGATCGACCACCGCGATTTCCGCCGAAATGATCTTTTCGGTGCGCATGCGCTTCAGCCGCTTTTGCACGGCCGACGTGGACAGGCCGATCCGTTCGGCAATGGCGTCCGCGGTCGCACTGCAATCGCGCTGGACGATATTCAGGATCTTGCGGTCGAAGGAGTCGAGTGCGTCGGTCATCGCGTGGTCTGCCGGAGAACGGGGGCTTGCGTCAAAGATAGAAAGGGCGGGCCGACCTGAGCCCGACCAGATGCCGGACACGGTCGAACGCGGTGACGAGCGTTTCGCGCCACTGCGCCGCCGGCCCGCAGATACATACGGGCGCGAAATGGATCGTATCCACACCCGCGGGAATTCGGAACGGACGCTCGATGCCATCGTCCGATTCGGTCACGAGCGCGGTGCCGTCGACTTCGGTCAAGCTCATCAGCAGATGGGCGGGTGCTGTCGCACCCAGCAGGTCGCGCAGAGGCGACTCGTTCGCGGACAACTGTTCGAGCAGCGGCAACTCGTACGCGCCGGGCCACCAGGTGTCGTGTTCGTCGAGCCACGGGCCGACGCCCGGCATGCCGACCATCTCGAGGATCCGGTTCGCACCGAGATGCGCATACGCGCGACACCGGCCGGCCCCGTCGGTCGACGAGCGCGCCAGCCAGCCGCCGGCGCTCGGGACAGGGTCCGTCAACGCGACGTTCGCGGGCTTCAGTCGGCCGAGCGTTTCAGCCGTGCCTGCGGCGGATCGGTGCCCTTCGCAGGACCTCGGTGCGTGATCCGGGACGATCCTGTCCGGGACGATCCTGCACACCCATTTGGGACCACCCTGCAAGGCGGCGGGGACGTCGCCGGCCCGGACTTGAGCGGCTCGCCTGCGGGCGTGTTCGACGATGACGATTGGCGTGTCCGGCATACGACTCTCTTGTGCTTGCTGGGCCGCGTCGCAGCGATGCTGGCGCGCTTCACGGATCGGCCGACGGTGTTGGGGCTGGAGAAATCATATCGCCTCGATGCGACTGAAAAAATCTCAACCGCGCCGAACCTCGACGTAAAACGTCGAAAAACACTCCTTGCCGGACGTTTCGCATCCAATCGAGCGCCAGCCGGTCCGCCGGCCATCACGACCGCCGAACCCGCAAGTCAATGCGATGCACCAAACAGCTGAATCACGACGCCGCGCAGCCAGCGGTTGCCGGCCTCATGGTGATATCGCGCATGCCAATGCTGCCGTACCGCAAACCCGTCGACCGGGATCGGGCACGCATGAACCGCCAGATCGCTCGCCTGAGCCAGTGTCTGGCCGATATGACGCGGTAGCGTGGTGATCAGGTCGGTCGTCTGGACGATCGCCCCCAAGCCCAGGAAACCCGGCAACTCCAGCACGACGTCCCGCTCGATGCGCGCCTGCCGCAGCGCCTGTTCGAGGAGTTGCGCCCCGGTTCCCGCGGTAATGGCGACATGTCCTTCGGAACGATACTGCTTTGCCCCGAGGCGACCGCGAATCCTCGGATGATGCCGGTTGGCCAGACATACCCAGTCCTGGTCGTACAGCTTCTGCTGATAAATGCCGCCACCCAGCCACGGCACATAGCCGATCGCGAGATCGGCTTCGCCGGATTCGAGCGCGCGTTCCGTATTGCCGTCGATCCGCGCGGCTTCCAGCCGAACCCCGGGCGCCTGCGCCCGGACATGGGCCAGCAGCCTCGGAAGCAGCGTGATGTGGCTCGCGTCGGTCATGCAGATACGAAAGCGTCGCTGGGCCGTCGCCGGATCGAACGCGATCTCCCATGCGGTGAAGCGCCGCAGGGATTCGAGAATTTCCCGGCATGGCCCGATCAACGCGTCGGCTTGCGGCGTGGGCGCCATGCCGCCGGGTGTCCGGATGAAGAGCGGATCGTGCAGGTGTTCCCTCAAGTGCCCGAGCCAGATGCTGACCGTCGGCTGGCTCTGGCCCAGTTGCTCGGCGACGCGCGTGACGCTGCGCACGTCGTACAGGAGATCGAAAAGCTGAAGCAGCTTCAGGTCGGGCAGGTCGGCGGGCATCGTGGCGTTATTGTCCAGGGCAATGACGACATTGTATCCATTGCATTGTCGGCATGAGCGGCGACTCCTATCGTGATGCCATACGTCAGCTTTGCATGGGACCAGAGTAAGGCGCCAAAGCGCCAACTCTGGTCGACAAAGGAGAAGCCATTGAAAATAGCAATTCTGGGCGCCGGCGCACTCGGCTGCGCGATCGGCGCCACCCTCACCCAAGGCGGCCACGAGACCTGGCTGATCGACCGCTCGCCGGCACACGTCGATGCGATGCGCCGTGACGGCCTGCGCGTCGACGACGCGGCCGGCACCCGCCACGTACGCGTCCACGCGACGACCCAGGCTGCCGAAGTCGGCGTGGCCGACCTGGTGGTGGTGCTGGTCAAGTCGTTCCACACCGACGCGGCCATCCGCGGCGCCCAATCGCTGGTGGGGCCGGATACCACCGTGCTGTCGCTGCAGAACGGCCTCGGACACGAGGACATCCTGATCGACGTCGTCGGCCGCGAGCGCGTCCTCGCGGGCAAGACCTACGTCGGTGGCGTGCTGCGCGGTGCGGGCCATATCGAATCCGGCGTGATCGGCAAATACACCTATATCGGCGAACTCGACGGCCGCATCACACCGCGCGTGCAGGCGATCGCCGCCGCGTTCGATGCCGCCGGCCTCGCCACGACGATCAGCGACAACATCGTCGGCACGATGTGGGACAAGCTGCTGGTGAACGTCGCGACGGGTGCGCTGACCGGCCTGACCGGCCTCACCTACGGGCAGCTTTACGACGAACCGCTGCTGAAGGCGACGTCGCTCGCGGCCGTGGCCGAGGCGATCGCGGCGGCGCAGGCGGCCGGCGTCAAGCTGTCGATGACCGATCCCGAACAGGCCTGGACGCTCGCCGCCGAGGGGCTGCCCGCGTCCTTCAAGACGTCGATGCTGCAAAGCCTGGAGAAGGGCTCGATCACCGAAATCGACTTCATCAACGGTTCGGTCGTGCGCTGGGGGCAGCGCTACGGCGTGCCGACCCCGGTCAATGCAACGCTCGTCGCCTGCATCAAGGGGCTGGAACGCGCGATGGCCGACCGCCAACGGCAGGAGGCCGCCGCATGAATGCCACGAAAGCCTATCTCGAACACGTCGCGATCTGGGTCAAGGACATCCGCTGGCACATCCGCTTCTTCGAGGACGTGCTCGGCATGACCCTGCGCGAAGTGGACGGCACGCTCGACGCGCCGCGGCAGTACTGGACGCTCGGCGGCCTGCAGTTCATCCACGCGCCGGAACACGATGGCCCGGAAGGCCGGCTCGCGCATCTCGGCGTGATGTGCGAAGACCTGGAGGCCGCGCTGGCCGCGGCGCAACGCTTCGGCGTGACGGAGATGCCGCAAGGGCGCAACTGGCTTCGCCTGCCCGACGGGCTCGCCGTCGAACTGATCCAGGCCAGGCCGGCTTCCTGCGTCGCGCAGGCGCTGGCAATCAACCCGCGCGCGGAGGCATGACCATGACGATCGTCGAAAAATACTGGGACGACGCCCGCGAGGGCGACACGTGCACGAGCCCGAGCTACACCGTGACCAAGGAGCGCATTCTCGCGTACGCCGACCTCACCGGCGACCATACGCCCGTCCACGTGGACGAGGAATACGCGAACGCGAGCCATTTCGGCTGCCTCGTCGCGCACGGGCTGTTCGGCCTGTCCATCGCCGACGGCCTGAAGACGCAGAGCGACTATCGCTTTCTGCCGGGCATGTCGCTCGGCTGGAGCTGGGATTTCCTGCTGCCGATCAAGGTCGGCGACGTGCTGCACGTGACGTTCCGCGTCGGCTCGATGCGGGCGAGCAAGAGTCGCCCGGACTGGGGCATCGTCGTGCTGCCGTCGGAGCTGATCAATCAGGACGGTCAGGTCGTTCAACGCGGCGAGCATCGCCTGATGGTGCCGCGCCGCCCGGAGGCACTGTGATGCAGGCTCGCCCACTCGAAGGCATTCGCGTCGTCGACTACAGCCACTTCCTTGCCGGTCCGTACGTCGGGCGCTGTCTCGCGGCGCTCGGCGCCGAAGTCATCAAGGTCGAGCGCCCCGGCTCGGGCGATGCGGGACGCCAGCACGCGACCGTGCTCGACGACCAGCAAAGCGGCTACTTCCTGCAGCTCAACATGGGCAAGCGCGGCGTGAGCGTCAACATGAAGGACGCGCGCGGCAAGGCGTTCATGCAGCGTCTGTGCGACTCGGCCGACGTGTTCATCGAGAACTATCGGCCGGGCGCGCTGGACAAGCTCGGGCTCGGCTATGCCGAACTGTCCGCGCGCAATCCGGGCCTCGTCTACTGTTCGATTTCGGCGTACGGGCATACCGGTCCGGACGCGCATCGCGCAGGCTTCGGGCTGATCGCGGAAGCCAAGAGCGGCATCATGCAGATGGTCGGCACGCCCGGCGAGCGGCCGCCGCTGCTGCGCATCTCGCTCGGCGACATGTATACCGGCATTCATGCGGTCGCGGCCATCAACGCCGCGCTGCTCGGGCGCGTGAAGAGCGGCCGCGGGCAACACATCGACATGGCGCTGTACGACACGCTGGTATCGATGCACGAATACGCGGTGCAGTGCTACACGCTGCAGGGCGTGCTGCCCGAGCAGACCGGGCACGACATGCCGACCTCGACGCTCTACGGCGTATTCCGCGCCGCGGACGGCGATCTCGTGATCGCCGCGCAGGTCGACGACGCGTGGAAACGCTTCGCCGAGCTGATCGCGACGCACGGCGGCCCGGCGCAGTTCGGCGCCGACACGCGGTTTCACGACAGCACCGGGCGCAACGCGCACCGCGCGGAGATCCTGTCGGTGGTCGAGCCGTGGGTGGCCGCGCGTTCCGTCGCGTCGGTGCTGGAACTGCTGGACGGCATCGACGTTCCGTGCGCGAAGGTGCAGCGCATCGACGAGGTATTGAACGATCCGCAGATCCAGGCGCGAGGCATGGTCGTCGTGCAACAGCATCCGCGCTACGGGACGCTGCGCCTGCCCAACCTGCCGTTCCGGTTTTCCGATTGCGATACGACGATACGCGACGTCGCGCCCGATCTCGGGCAGCACAACGCGGAAGTCGCACGCGCCCTCGGGTTCGATGCGGCCGAAATCGACGCGATGCAGGCCGACGGCGTCCTCTATTCAAAAGCGAGCCAATGATGACCGACCAATACGCGGTGATCGGCAATCCGATCGGGCACACGAAATCCCCGTTGATTCACGGCCTCTTCGCGCAGCAGACGCGCCAGGATCTCAGCTATACGGCGATCGAGGGGCCCGTCGAGCCGGCAGGCGCTTTCGCTGCCACGATTCGCGCGTTTTTCGACGGCGGCGGCAAGGGCATCAACGTCACGGCGCCGTTCAAGCTCGACGCGTTCGCGATGTCGGACGAACGCAGCGAGCGGGCGCAGCTCGCGGGCGCGGCCAACGCGCTCAAGTTCGACGGCGGCCGCATCCTGGCCGACAACTTCGACGGCATCGGCCTGGTTCGCGATATCGAGGCGAACCTCAGGCTGCCGATGGCCGGCAAGCGTGTCCTGGTGCTCGGTGCGGGCGGCGCGGCACGCGGCGCGCTATTGCCGTTCCTCGAAGCCGGACCGGCTGAACTGGTCATCGCGAATCGCGACGTCGACAAGGCGCGCGCATTGGTCGCGCAGGTCGCCGGACGCGGTCCGCTCGTTGCCGGCGGCTACGCGGACCTCGCACGGATGGGGCGTTTCGACCTGGTCGTCAATGCGACGTCGGCCAGCCTGACCGGCGACCTGCCGCCGGTCCCGCCGAGCGTGTTCAGTCCGGCCGGCACGGCCTACGAACTTGCCTACGGCAAGCGTCTGACGCCGTTTCTCCGGCTCGCGAAAAACGCCGGCGTACACGGCATTGCGGACGGCGTCGGCATGCTGGTCGAGCAGGCAGCCGAAGCGTTCGCGTGGTGGCGCGGCGTACGCCCGGAGACCAGCTCGGTGATCGATCGGCTGGCCGTGCCCTTTGATTGAACACGCGATGGAGATTCGCATGAAGAAGATCCTGATGCTGCATGGCATCAATCACAACATGTTCGGCAAGCGCGACCCGGCACAGTACGGGACGATCACGCTCGCGCAGATCGATGCGCGGCTGCAAGGGCTGGCGAGCGAACTGGGTGTACAGGTGGAATCGTTCCAGACGAACAGCGAAGGCGCGATGTGCGAGCGCATTCATCGCGCTTTCGAGGAATGCCAGGACGCGGTGCTGATCAACGCGGGCGCATGGACGCATTACAGCTACGGCATTCGCGATGCCCTTGCCATCCTCACGTGCCCGATCGTCGAACTGCACATGTCCAACATTCATGCGCGCGAGGCGTTCCGGCATCACTCCGTGCTGGCCGAGATCGTCAGCGGGCAGATTTGCGGTTTCGGAGTCCAGAGCTATCTGCTGGCGCTGAGGGCCGCGGTCTCGGCGCTCGGCGACGCATAGGCCGATTCCCGCATCGGCCGCCGATGCGGGACCGACGCCCACGCGCGACCGTTGCCGGGTGCACGGCGTGGCGCGCCGCGCTGGTTCGCCGTGCGTCGGATCGACGGGCCCCGGTCAGGTCACACAGCGGAGTCGCCACATCGGGCAGTGACGACTCCCCGCATCACCCGCGTTGCCCGGCACACATATCAATATCTGGAGACGACGATGACCACGACCTTGCGAGACGAGCCCCGCGGCAGGCACCAATCGAGAAAAGCCGCCATCAGCGGCTGGATCGGCTCGGTGCTCGAATACTACGATTTCTTCATCTACGCCACGGCATCGGCGCTGATCTTCCCGCAGATCTTCTTTCCGCACGGCAGCCCCACGACCGCCATCATCGCGTCGCTGGCCACTTACGGTGTCGGCTACGTGTCGCGCCCGATCGGCGCGTTCGTGCTGGGCCATCTCGGCGACACGCGCGGACGCAAAACCGTCCTGCTGTTCTGCATGTTCCTGATGGGCATCTCGACCGTCGGCGTCGGCCTGCTGCCGACCTATCAGCAAGCCGGGCTGATCGCGCCGGCCTTGCTGGTGACGCTTCGCCTGCTGCAAGGTTTCGCCGTGGCCGGCGAGATCACCGGCGCGAGTTCGATGATCCTGGAGCACGCGCCGTTCGGTCGGCGCGGATACTTCGTCAGCTTCACGCTGCAGGGCGTGCAGGCGGGCCAGGTGCTGGCCGCCGCCGTGTTCCTGCCGCTCGCCTACTACATGCCGTCCGCGCAATTCGACAGCTGGGGCTGGCGCATTCCGTTCCTGCTGAGTGCGCTGGTCATCGTTGCGGGTTTGATCATTCGCCGCCAGGTCGACGAGTCGCCGGCCTTCGATGAAGCGGTACGCAACCAGGCGCAAGCCGGCTCGCCCGTCGCCGACGCTTTCCGGCATCACTTTCCCGACATGGTGCGCGTGGCCTGCATGTCGATGATGAACGTGATTCCGGTCGTCGCCACGATCTTCGGCGCAGCCTATGCGGTGCAGCCGGCGTATGGCATCGGCTTCCAGAAAGACATCTATCTCTGGATCACGGTGATGGGCAATATCGTTGCGATGATCGTGATTCCGTTCGTCGGCAACCTGTCCGACAAGGTCGGACGCCGGCCGCCGATCATCGTCGGCGCGCTGGCGGCCGGCCTGCTCGCGTTCGCCTACCTGTATGCGATCAGCATCCGCAACGTGCCGCTCGCGTTCGCGATGTCGATGCTCATGTGGGGGGTCGTGTACCAGGGCTACAACGCGGTATTTCCGTGCTTTTACCCGGAACTCTTCCCGACCCGCACGCGCGTCTCGGCGATGGCGATCGCGCAGAACCTCGGCACCGCGGCCACGGCGATGCTGCCCGCGCTGTTCACGGCGGTCGCGCCGCCCGGCGCGCACCACGTCTGGCTGATCGTCGGCGGGATCGCGTTCGGCATCACCGTGATTGCGTCGCTCGCGGCGGCGAGCGCGCGCGAGACCCATCGTGTCCATATGAACGACCTGGGGCAAGCGAACGCTCGACCGGTCGACAAGGCAGAATACGACCGTCTGCGCGTCGCTGCGATGGCGCGCCATCGCGTCGTGCACGAACACGTGCCGGGATCGCTGGGCAGCTAGCCGGCGCTCGACGGGGCGTCGTGTCCGGCGCCCCGTCCGCCGGGCAGTTCCGGCTTGCTGCTGCACCCTCGCCGGCAGAGCGCACTTGCTTTGCCGCTGTCTTCACCCGATGCCTGATACCGTGCCGAAAACCGTCATGCCGCACACCACGCGCCCTGCCCGCCTGAACTTCGCGCTCATGTTGCCGCTTCTGCTGGCGGCCCAGCCGGTGGCGACCGACAGTTACCTGCCGGCGCTGCCTGAAATCGCCGCCACGCTGGGGTCGGCCAGCGTCAGCCTGACGGTTTTCGCATTGATATTCGGTATCGGGCAATTGCCGATGGGCAGTCTTGCCGACCGGTACGGCCGCCGCCCCGTGCTGCTGAGCGGCCTTGCGCTCTATGCGCTGGCGGCGCTCGCGGCTGCGCTCGCGTCGAGCGCGGCGATGCTGGTCGCCGCTCGCGCGATGCAGGGCTTTGCGATGGCCGCGATCCTGGTATGCGCGCGCGCGACCGTGCGCGACCGGTATTCGGCAGCCGACGGCCCGTACGTGATGGCGCGTGGTTTCATGGGAATGGGGATGATGGCGTTCCTCGCGCCGATTTTCGGTGCGTATGTCACGCAGCAGGCCGGATGGCGATGGGTGCTCGCGGGGATGAGCCTGTATGCGTTCGGGCTGCTCGTCATGTGCTGGTACGGCTTCGAGGAAAGCTTCACCCGAGTCGCTTCGAGCCGGGGCTCGATCCGCGGCTCGATCCGCGACGTGCGCGAGATATTCGGCAATGCCACGTTCAGGGTATGGGCGCTGCTGGCCGCGTCGACGTACACCGGCATGTTCTGCTTTCTATTGCTGTCTCCCGCCATCTACATCCGGCATCTCGGCCTGTCGCCCCAGCGATATGGCTGGATACCGGCGAGCGGTACGTTCGTCTATGTCCTGAGTACGTATGGCTGCCGCCTGTTGCTGCGACGTCAAAGCATGCTGCGAACGGTGCGACAAGGCGCAACGTTGAGCCTCACCGGCGCGGTGATTCAGGCATTGGGGTGTGCGCTGCTTCCCGGAAGCATCTGGCCGCTGCTCCTCGGGCATGGCGTGTATTGCCTCGGCCACGGCATCCATCAGCCCTGCGGGCAGGCAGGGGCGGTCAGCAGCCTGCCCCATCTGGCGGGCCGCGCGGTATCGTGGTCCGGCTTCATCATGATGTTCTTCGCTTTCAGCGTGGGACAGACGGCAGCGGTCTTCACCGATCCGCGCTATCAACTGGGCGCGTGGCCGATGGTGGTGCCGATGCTCGTCGTCGGCGTGACGCTGGTCACGATCGCGTTTGCGTGGCTGCCGGCAATCATCCGCACGACGTCGGTCGGCACGCAATCCGGCGTATCGGCGAGTTCGACCAGCTGACCGGGCCGCCGTGCTTGCGTGTGAAGTGCGCGGCCGACGCGCTCGCCGTGTCCGTCGAATGCGTCGCGCGCGACGTGACGCCGCCCGCTCGTGACGGCGATCGACGCGAGACGGACGATCTTCGCGATGCGCTATTGCCGATACGAAAAGCGCAACGGCACGCCGCACGCACGATGACGCGTGACGACGGGGAGCCGTCCATGGGAGCGCACGAAGGATGCCGGTTATGGGAGCGGGATCGAAATCGGATTTGAACAACCCGCGCTACGCGCGCCGCCGGTAAGTCCCCGGCGTACTCCCCGTCCAGTGACGGAACGCGCGATGGAACGCGCTCGGATCGTCGAAGCCGATATCGGCGCCGATCGCCGCGATCGTGTCGAGCGTGTCGGTGAGCCGCTGGATCGCGATGTCGCGCCGCAGTTCATCCTTGAGCGCCTGGAACGTCGTGCCTTCCGAGGCCAGGTGGCGGCTCAGCGTGCGCACCGAGCAATGCAGATGCTCGGCCGCCCGCTCGATCACCGGCAGGTCGGGCAGCGCCGCCGACAGGTATTGCCGCACGCGATGGCACACGAGCTGTTCGCTGAACGATTCGAAGATCCAGTCGCCGGGCGCGCGCGCGAGGAACTTGCGCAGGTTGCGCTTGCTCTGCCGGATCGGCGCGTCGAGGTAGTCGGCGCTGAAACGCATCAGCGTGCGTTCGCAGTCGAACTGCACGGAGCCGGTGAAGAAGTACAGATGCTCGACCGCATGGCGCGGACGCGGGCACGCGAACTCGATCCGCAGCAGCGGAATCTTCTGCCCGATCAGCCAGGAACACACGCCGTGCACGAGCTTGAGCATCAGCTCCTGGCCGAGCGCGCCGATCGGGCCGACGGCCGGGTTCGGCCGCAGCAGCACCTGCGCGACCTGACCGTCGCGCTTCGATTCGACGAAGAAGTCGTCGAGCAGGATATGGAAGAACTGGCCGAAACGATGCTGCGCCGTTTCGAGATTGCGCGCATCGAGCAGGCTCAGGCACAGGTATTTCAGCGTGCCGCCGCGCAGCGGGCGCGAGAAGATGCCGGGCATCTCGTCGTCGAGGTCGATCGCGAGCGTGCGGTACAGCGTCGAGAACTGCTCTTCCGTCACGCGTGCATGCGGCTCGCCGAGCAGCTCGAGCGGAATGCCGGCCCCGCGCAGGTAACGCTCGACCACGTCGCGCTGCGCGCCCGCGCTCGCCAGGAAACCGTTGACGAGCGAAATCGGCACCGTCGCGCTCGGCGACGGCAGCGCCTGCCCGGGCCGGGCGGAAGGTGAGTCTGAACCGGTCATCGCGTCCCCGTCGGTCGAACCGCTCGCATTGTACTTGAGCGGCCCGGGCCGGGCTTTTGGGGCTTTTGGGGCTCTCTCGGCTCTCTCGGCTCTCTCGGCTCTCTCGGCTCTCTCGGCTCTCTCGGCTCTCTCGGCTCTCTCGGCTTTCTCGGCTTTCTCGGCTTTCTCGGCTTTCTCGGCTTTCTCGGCTTTCTCGGCTTTCGGCGCGCCGGCCCGCGCGCCGTCGGGCGCGCGGCGCGTCGGCGCCATCAGTCGGTGCGGCTCAGTTCCCGGCGCAGGATCTTGCCGACCGTCGACTTCGGCAGCCGCTCGACCAGGCGGATCAGCTTCGGCACCTTGTAAGCCGCGAGGTTCGCGCGGCAATGCGCGACGAGCTCCGCTTCGGTCACGGCCGCGTCCGGCGCGAGCACCACGAACAGCTTCACGGCCTCGCCGGTACGCGCATCCGGCACGCCGATGCACGCGCATTCGGCCACGCCCGGCAACGCGGTGGCAACCGCTTCCACCTCGTTCGGGTACACGTTGAAGCCCGACACGATGATCATGTCCTTCTTGCGGTCGACGATCTTCAGGAAGCCGGCCGCGTCGAACACGCCGATGTCGCCGGTGCGGAAGTAGCCGTCCGCGGTGAACGCCGCCGCATTCGCTTCCGGCTTCTGCCAGTAACCGCCCATCACCTGCGGCCCCAGCACGCAGATCTCGCCCGCTTCGCCGATCGCGACCTCGCGATCCTGGTCGTCGAGCAGCTTCACGTCGGTCGACGGCAGCGGCAAGCCGGTCGTGCCGGTGAACACGTCGATCGACTGCGGGTTGAAGGTGACCACCGGCGACGTTTCCGACAGCCCGTACCCTTCGCGGATGAAGTTGCCCGTCACGGCCTTCCAGCGCGCGGAGATCACGTCAATCACCGCCGCGCCGCCGCCAGCCGACAGCTTCAGCCGCGACCAGTCGACCTCCTTCAGCCGCGGATGGCCGGCGAGCCCCGCATACAGCGTGTTGACGCCGACGAACACCGTCGGCCGCGCGGCCTTCAGCACGTCGATGAAGCCGTCCATGTCGCGCGGATTCGCGACGAGCCAGTTCTCCGCGCCGATCGCGAAGTAGGACAGGAAGTTCACCGTCAGCGCGAAGATGTGATACAGCGGGATCGCCGTGACGACGACCTCCTCGCCCGGCTGCCGTGCGCCCGACACGATCGCCGCGAACTGCTCGATGTTCGCGACCAGGTTGCGGTGCGACAGCGCAGCGCCCTTCGACAGCCCGGTCGTGCCGCCCGTGTATTGCAGCAGCAGCAGATCGGCGCCGCCGAGCGCGACCGGCTCGAATGCGAGCGATTCGCCGGCGGCGAGTGCATCCGCGAGCGGGATCGAGCCCGGCGGCAACGCGTCGCACGCGCCGGCCGGCGCATCGACGACGCCGAGATCGCCGCGGCCCACGCCCAGCACGGTCCGGATGCGCGTCTTGCCGACCACGTCGGCGAACGTGCCCATCGAGCCGCCGCACACCACGGCCACTTCGACGCCCGCGTCGTTGAGCTGGTGCTCGAGTTCGTGCGCGGTATAGAACGGGTTCACGTTGACCTGGATCGCGCCGAGCCGCGCGAGCGCGACGGTCGCCACCGGAAATGCGAGCACGTTCGGCAACATCACGGCCACGCGATCGCCCTTGCGCACGCCGACGACCTGCTGCAGGTACGCGGCGAGCGCGGCCGACAGGCGGTCGACGTCGGCGTAGGTCAGCGTGCGGCCGAGCGCGCGGAACGCGGGACGCTCGGCGAAGCGGCGCATCGCGTCGTCCAGCAGCGCGGTTACGGAAGGAAAGCGATCGGGGTCGATCTCGGCGGGGATCGAGCCGTACGAGCCGATCCAGTGTCTCTTCGTCATTGTCCTGCTCCTCGGGGGACGGCACCGGGCAGCGCCGTTCGCACGGCGGCCCGCGCACCGGATCGGATGCGCATGGGCCGTCGCCTGAGCGGGAACTATCGCCCGCCAACCGTTCTTTGGAAATGATCCGGGCGGTCGAAAAGATGATCGAAACGGACACGCGGACGCGCGGCGAGCGACCAGCCGCGGCGTGCGCTCGCACGACGGCTTGCCGTTGCCGGACCGTGCAAGCCCATGCGCATCAGGGTGAACCCTATGGCGCGCCCGCGCGTTCCGGCGCAGAATCGCGAACCCGGAACGGTATCGAAACGGACGCAGAACCAGCCATGCCGCGCAGTGCGCTCTTGACCCCGACGGCCGCCGGCGCCGCCCCGCTGCCGGACGCGCCGCTCGCCCCCGCGTCGCGCGAGAAACGCTTCTCGCCGGCCAAGCTGGCCGTGCTCGTCGGCGTCGCGCAGGAACTCGGCCTCGACCCGGCCGCGGTGCTCGACGGCACCGGCCTGGCGCCGGACGCCGTCGCCGACCCGTTCACGCTCACGTCGCCGCTGCAGTTCCTGACCGCCGCGCGCAACGCGATCGGCCGCTATGACGGCACCGATCTCGGCGTACAGGTCGGCCGCCGGCTGCATGCGTCGAGCTACGGGATGTACGGCTACGCGATGCTGTGCTCGGAATCGCTCGCGCATGTGTTCGATTCCGCCGTCAAATATCACCAGCTGGCCAACGGGATGCTCGCGATCCGCTGGGTCGAACAGGGCGACATCGCGTCGTGGCTGTTCCCGGATCCGCACGAAGCCGCGCTGCCCGGGCCGGACCTGCCGCTGTACCGCTTCCTGATCGACATGCAGTTCGCGCTGCACGTGACGATCATCAAGGACGTGATGGGCGCGTGGTGCGTGCCGGCCCGCGCGCAGTTCGCGCAGCCGGAGCCGGCGCACGCGGCGCAGCTCGCCGATGCGCTCGAATGCCCGATCGCGTTCGACCAGCCGCACCATGCGTTGAGCTACCCGGCCGCGTGGCTCGCGCGCGCGCCGCAGCTCGCGAACCCGATCACCGCCGCGCAGGTGTCGTCGCACTGCGCGCGCCTGCTCGACGAGTTGCGCAGCCAGGCCGGCGTCACGCGGCGCGTCTACCAGGAACTCACGCGCACGCCCGGGCAGTTTCCGGACATCGACGCGATCGCCGATACGCTGTGCATGACGTCGCGCACGCTGCGCCGCAAGCTCGACGCCGAAGGCTCGTCGTACAGCGAACTGCTGACGAGTGTGCGCAAGGCGCTCGCGATCGATTACCTGAGCACCACCACGCTCAGCACCGAGGACATCGCGCTGACGCTCGGCTTCAGCGACGCGGTGGGGTTCCGCCACGCGTTCAAGCGCTGGACCGGCACGACGCCGAGCGAGGTGCGGCGCAAGCGTGGCGGGTGACGGCGAGCACCGCGGGTGGCGTGGGCCGAGATCAGTGAAGTCGTCACCGAGGCAGCGCAAACCGGCCGTGTTCTTTTTTCAGCCGAAAGAAGGCGCGCTTTCGCCAGCCGCCGTGCCGATCTTGCGCGTTGAACAGGGAGAATCATGAAACCGTTTCATAGCCGTTGCCCGGCACTTCTCGGTGGCGTCAAGTCTGTTGCCTGGCTGCTCGTCTGCGCATCCGCGCATGCGCAGACTTCCGGGCCGTTCGAACTGAAGTGGACCCATCCAGGCGAGAAGCTCGTCTACCAGTCGCGCGGCTGTGCCGATGAATGCTGGGAGGCTGCGGTGGTGAACAAGCGTACCGGCGTCTTGCTTGCACGCCTGCGCTGCGACGGCACCGACTTGCCGTTGACCCTGCGCGGCTACCGGCCCGCCGCGACGCCATCCCAAGTGGATCTCGGCGATTGCAGCCCCGATTCGTGGCCGCCAGAGGGCGTGAACAAGTTCGAGGCCATATCGGCGGAATTCGAGCGATTGCTCAGGATGCCTTGACGTTGGCGACTCGCACGGCAGCGCTCGACACCGAGCGCTTTCAGCGTGACATCCTGATGCCGAAATCGCGACATCGTCCGACCGAAACGCGTTGATCGCCCCATCGTCCGAAGCCACGGACGACCGACGAGCGGGGCCCGGCCCGCCGCGATTTCCGAGCATGCATCCGGGCGGAAATCGCGCCAACGGCGCGGGTCGGCTTCAGTCAGCTTCACCGCGCGTCACCCGCCGCCGGATTCGCCACCGCCAGCGCAAACTCGAACACCGCGCCGCGCCCGTCCCGATCGACGAGCCGGATGCCGCTGCCGTTGAGCGCCAGCATCCGGTGCACGATCAGCAGCCCGAGCCCGCCGCTCGTCGCCGCGCCGCCGCTGATCGGCCGCTGCGGCCGCCGGAACAGCCCTTCGCGCCGCGCCGGCGGAATCCCTTCGCCGGTATCCGACACGGTCACCACCACGCGATCGTCGAGCGGCGTCAGCGCGACCTCGACCTCGCCGTGCTGCGGCGTGTGCCGCAATGCGTTGTCGAGCAGGTTGGTCAGCACGCGCTCGATCATCCCGAGATCGGCCGACACGACCGGCACGCGCGGCGGGATCCGCGCATGCAGCGCGATGCCGCGCGACTGCGCGGCAAGTTCGAACTTCTGGAATACGTCCTGCACGAGATCGACGAGCGAGAACGGCTCGCGCTCGGCCTGCACGCCGCCCGACTCGAGCCGCGCGAGTTCGAACAGCGCCTGCGCGAGCCGGCCGACCTTCGAACTCTGCGCGAGCGCGATCGACAGGTAGCGGCGGCGCTCGGGTTCGGCGAGCGTGTCGGACTTCAGCGACAGCGTCTCCAGATAGCCGTGCAGCGACGTCAGCGGCGTGCGCAGGTCGTGCGAGATGTTCGTGATCAGTTCGCGTCGCTGCTGGTCCTGGCGCGTCAGCGCGCGCCACTGGTCGCCGATCCGGTCGGCCATCTGCGCGAACGCGGATTCGAGCACCGCGATCTCGTCGCCGCGTCGCCCCGGCGGCGAGCGCGGCACCGGCGGCTGCGCATCGGGCGCGGCGTTCGCGTCGAAGCGGCGCATCGCATCGGTCAGCCGGCGCAGCGGGCGCGTGATGAAGCTGAACGCGATCAGGCCCGCGAGCAGGCCGAGCAACGCGACGACCGCCATCGACCACAGCGTCGTGCGCAGCACGTTGCCGGCGTCGACGCGCGCGGCCAGCCGGTCGTGCGCTTCGCCGAGCAGCACCACGTAGATATAGCCGGACGGCGGCTGGCCCGCGCGCTGCAGCGGCGCGGCGCTGAACACCTTGCGCGCGTCGGGGCTGCGCGGATCGTCGCCGAGGATCGGCAGCGGCTCGCCCGCGATGAAGCGCTGCACCGGCGCGAGATCGACGCGCTCGCGCTTCACGTGGCCGGGCGGCGCGTCGTCGCCCTTGATGCGCCCCGCGTTGTCGAGCAGGTACACCTCGACGCTCGGGTTCACGCCCATCAACTGGCCGAACAGCGTGCGCACGGCGTCCGGGCGCAGCCCGTTCGCGTCCATCAGCGGCGTGCTGCCGGCGATGTGCGCGGCGAGATCGCGCGACAGGCCCTGCACGACTTCCTTCTCGCGCATGTCGTTCGCGCGGATCTGCAGCCACGCCGACGCGCCCGAGCACGCGAGCAACAGGATCGAGAACACGAGCGACAGCCGCTGGGTGAGGGTCAGCTTCATCACGTGTCCCGCTGGTCCGGCGCGGCGAGCTTGTAGCCGCGCCCCCACACGGTGAGGATCCTCACGGGCTCGGCCGGATCGGCCTCGATCTTCGCGCGCAGCCGGTTGATGTGGGTGTTCACCGTGTGTTCGTAGCCTTCGTGCTGATAGCCCCACACGGCATTGAGCAGGTCCATCCGCGAGAACACCTTGCCCGGATGCCGCGCGAAGAAATACAGCAGGTCGAACTCGCGCGGCGTGAGGTCGATGCGCGTGCCGTCGACGGCGGCTTCCCGCGCGATCGGGTCGATCGACAGCCCGGCGACGTCGAGCGTGCCGGCGTCGATCCGCGAATCGCGCGCGAGCGCGTCGACGCGCCGCAGCAGCGCCTTGACCCGCGCGACGAGTTCGAGCACCGAGAACGGCTTCGCCAGGTAATCGTCGGCGCCGAGTTCGAGGCCGAGGATCCGGTGCACCTCGCTCGAACGCGCGCTGGTGATGATGATCGGCGTGTAGCGCGCCATCGCGCGCGCGCGTCGGCAGATTTCCAGGCCGTCGACGCCCGGCAGCATCAGGTCGAGGATCAGCGCGTCCCAGTTGCCCTGTTCGAGCAGGCGCAGCCCTTCCGTGCCGTCCGCGCTGTGCACGACTTCGTAGCGCTCGTCGCGCAGGTGCAGGCTGAGCACGTCGGCGATGTCGGCGTCGTCTTCGACGATCAGGATGCGTTTGGGGTGGTCCATGGCGGTCGGCGGCGGCACGGCGGCGGCGGTCTTCGGTCTCGAACGGCGGTTCCGGCCGGTCAGGTCCGGCAAGCCGGCCTGCCCGGGGCGATTCGCGGCAGGTATGCCGCGCTGCCGCCATTGTGCAAAATTTTGCGGCGGAAAGGGGTCACAAATCGTTTAAGTTTGGATCGTGGCTGTGTCCCGAGGCAATGCCAGCAAAGCTTTGCGCTCAGCCCCCAAAAATCGAACTTCCCTTGCCCAGTCCGAACACTAAAAAAACACTAAAAAGCGGCCGCGACGAAGCCCCAGATCCGGCGAGCGCGGGAAGTCGGCAGCGTTCTCGGCAGCATCCGAACTACTCGTCGTGTATTAGTGTTCGGTACGATTACTTGATCAACTGCATCCCCGCGACCTTCGAGGCAGACACGTCGAAAGTAGCCGTGTACTCGCACTCGGCTACATGCCCGGAACGCTCGATCAGGCAGTCCGCGAAATCCGCCTTTGAAGATGCGAAAACGCGAAGTGCCTTACGTACCGTGTCAGCACTTTCGACGACCAGTTCTTTGGTCCCGATCATTGATTCGACGATGTCCTTCATCTGCTCTCGTTCGACACCGTAGCAGCGCCCAAGTACCCAGACGACCTCGATTAATGCGACCTGCGAAACATATCCCGGCCGCTCGGGCGACAGGGACTCCATCAGTGCCGTCGCCTTCTTCGACTGAACTTCATCGTCTTGCGCGAAGTAGCGGACTAGCACGTTTGTATCCAGTCCGATCATCGCGCTGACGCCCCCTGCTCGGCGATGGCCTGATTCATGTCGTCAATCGACACCGGTTTCGCAGGCTTCTTCACAATGCCCTTGAGCGCCGCGAGCGAGCGCGTCGCTGGATAGACCTCGTACCGGCCTGTCGCCTCGTTGAAGCTGAATTCGATCCGGTCGCCGGCCTCCAAGCCAAGCTGATTGCGCACGTCCACCGGGATCGTGACCTGACCCTTTGAAGTAATAGTTGCTGCCGTCATAGTGACACCTCCTGATTCCTTACTTTATGGTAAGGGAAATCAAAAAGCAAGAATGACTTCCAAGGCGCATCGCACCGATGACCCTCAGAGACGGTTTCAAAAAGAGCCCGTGGGCCTGTTAACTTTCGCGGCGAGCGTTAACCTCAGACATCGGAACAACCGAGGCCGAAGAGATGGGCAAGCCGATCATCGACGACGAATTGTGGACACTGATCGAGCCGTTACTGCCGCCATCCAAGCCGCGGCGCGAGAAGAACCCGGGCCGCCTGCCTGTTTCGAATCGCGCCGCGCTGACCGACATCTTGTTCGTTCTCAAGACCGGACTACGCTGGCGTGACCTGCCTGCCGAGATGGGTTGCGGCTCGGGCGTGACATGTTGGCGGCGGCTGCGCGACTGGCAGGCGGCCGGTGTGTGGGACCGCTTGCACGAGCTGCTACTCGCGAAGCTGCGAGCAGCAGACCAGATCGACTTCTCGCGAGCCGCTGTCGATTCGTCATCGATTCGCGCCGTTGGGGCGGGCCAAAAACTGGGCCAAACCCTACCGATCGTGCTCGACCCGGTTCGAAGCACCACATCGTCACCGATGCCAACGGCACGCCGCTTGCCGCGATCCTGACCGGCGCGAACGTCAACGACGTCACGCAATTGCTGCCGCTGATCGACGCGATTCCACCGATTCTCGGATTGCGCGGCCCCCCACTGCAGAGACCGCGTGTGGTCTACGCCGACCGCGGATACGACTCCGAGCGACATCGAAAAGCGTTGCGCAATCGTGGTATCGAACCGGTGATTGCCAAGCGTCGTACCGAACACGGCAGCGGCCTTGGAAAATATCGCTGGGTCGTTGAACGCACGCATGCTTGGCTGCATCACTTCCGTCGCCTCCGTATTCGTTTCGAGCGCCGTGCCGACATTCACGGCGCGTTCCTCAAACTCGGTTGCTGCCTGATCTGCTGGAATACCCTTCGACGTACCGATCGGCATATTTGAAAACAACTGCAAGATTGGTGAAAGCGGGGCGGGATTGAGATTATAATTTCCGCCGACCTGGAGGGTATTTAAATGAAAAAAATTCATCCGTTTATATTATTTTTGATTTTTTTATTCGGCTGCGTCAATGCGCCTGTCATTCAATCGCCCAGCCAGCTTGCAGCAACTCACGGCTATGTATACGTTTCCATCCCAAAAGGGAGTGCGAGTGATAGTGTACAACTGGAGTCTCTGAAAGACAATTCCACTTTTTTGCTGCAGCCGCACCCGGGCATTGATTCGTATGGGGCGGGGCTTTGGATTCCGGCTGGCGAGTATCGGCTGGCGAAATGGAAAAATTACAATCTGATAGATTATCCAAAAATAGAAGTTCAGCGAGGCCGGATAACGGACCTTGGTGGCTTGATTCAATTGCCGATTGGGGGATATAAATTTGTGGTGCTCCCGGTTAGGCATAGGGAATTTGTTGAAAACTTAAATTCCGTCGTAAATGAATATCAATCGGTTTTGATGTCGAAATATCCGATCGAATGGGAGGTTCAGAAAGTGCCCGCGCCCATTGAAACCATATATCCCCTTACGGGGCTTGGCTTGCTGGCCGACTTATTGATGGATTATGAACGGCACGTCAACAGGCCAGCCATAAGCAAGCAACTTGTCGACACGCGGGCGGCGAATGATTTCTTTCAGTTATGGAAAACTGCAGCTCCGCCATTGACTCGGAAATTTGAACACGACGCATCTGGCAACCTGTACTACGGTGCAGATATGGGTCAAATTCGGATCAGAGGCCCTCAGGGGAACTGGAGATCGCTGGATACAGGCTCGCTGCACGAAGTAACTGCCGTCAAGGTAGACGGCAAAGCACTTCTGGCCGGATTCGACAACGGTGTTATTCGTGTCACCGAAGTTGGGCGGGGGGACTGGAAAATTCTTGCCGCCATGGGAAGTGATGCCAGAATCGTGGATATCGATCGAAAAGCCAACCGATGGTTCGTGGCAGTGGCACGAGGCGTGGTAAATGGTCCTGTCTGGAAGGAGATAAATAATATCGAAATCTATCAATCCGGCGAGAATGATTTGCGGGATCTGGTCAAGATAAAGCAAATTGGCGGCGGAAAAGGACTCAAGGCAATTAATGCATTTCCCGGGCAGATTGAGTCAATCGGCGATTTCTACTATGTTGGCACCCCGTCTCAACTATTAAGACTAAATTTGTCCACGATGGCGTGGACCCCAGTTACCCCGCCCACCGAAATGACCGGCTTTCACGCATCATCCGCATCCGGAGTGCTGACCGCTTATCATGCGCAAGGCGCTTTTTCCAAGTTGTACTTGTCAAGCGACAATGGTGAAACTTGGTTGAAATACAATACTCCGCCGTACGTTTTCTCGGATATTCGGTTTGATAATCTCAGCGAGGGAAGAGCGGTGCGTTGGAATACAGGAGCATTTAGCTCGGATATTGAATTAAGGGAATTCGATCGTCAGAGCGGTTCGTGGAAAACGCTTACGGAAGCGCCGCATGGCTGCCGGCGCATGTTGCCGGACACGAGCGGCACGCCAAGATTTTGCATAACGGCAGCCGGCAGTATTCTCAGCTATATAGATTCAAAGTGGTCGGTTGAATACGCTGCAGACTAGCAGGCTGCTGAAACAGGAGGCTGGTCAGCGAAGCGCGCTTCGGGAAACAAAGCGTCAGCGGACTCTTCTTCCGCTGTCGCTTGGTGGGAGGTAGTGACAGTTCGATCAGCATCCAGGGTTCGCCGTTGATGATCGGCTGGCCCATCTGCGATCTGCGCCGTAGGCAGTTAGACCCTGCGCCGGCCGGGTCGTCCGAGCGCCTCCCGCCGCTCACGCGCCGTGACCGGGCTTTCGCGTTTGCGCGTCGAGCCGCGTCCCGCATCTCGCCCCTGACGGGCTTCAATCCCCGGCGCGGCAGTCAACCCCGCCCCGTCCTATCCAGGCGTGGCCCTACCAGGCTGTTGAAAAGCGCCTCGTTTTGACGGCTGGAGCACTATTTAAAAGGGTTTCGTATGCGATTGACTGCTGAGTTGCAGATAAATCGTCACGGCTGCCCTGCGGGCTAGCGGGCCAGCAGGCGCGTCGCCGCGCGACGGCCAAGCTTAGCCGGCTCGGGCCGCTTGCCCTTCCAGTCGGTGTCGACATTGCGGCCGCCGCCGGCCGGTGGATCGTCCGAGCCGTCCTTGGGCCAGAAGCTCTTGTGGCTGGCCCACGCCTGGATCAGCGTGCCATCTACCGAGAAGTGATCTCTGGACAGCAGCCCTTGCTTGTCCGCCAAGCTCATGACTTCGGTAAAGAACGCTTCGACCACTTCGTGCTCGAGCAAGCGATCCCGGTTCTTCGAGAACACCGAGTGATCCCAGACGGCGTCTTCGATCGCCAAGCCGACGAACCAACGGAACAGCAGGTTGTAGCGCCTCTGCTCCATCAGCATGCGCTCGCTGCGCACCGAATAAAACACTTACAGCAGCAATGCACGCAGCAGCTTCTCGCGCGCCCGTCGACCGCAGGCGAATGCAGCGAAGCTGCATGAACGCATCGCCGCTCCCGCGCGTCAACCCTGCGTATGCCGCAATTCGCCGTCGATCTCCTGCGGCAGCCTCAGCAGGTTGAAGATCGGGCAGACCGCCTCGACCGCCTGATGCAGCGCGCGGATGGCCTCGGACGGCTCGGGCGACACGATGTCGAGCGTATAGCGGATGTTGTGCGGGAATACCGGGACATGCTCGAACCCCGGCTGCTGTGCGAGCGGATGCTGGTCGCCGGTCACCTCGACCGCGATCGAATCGATCTTCAGGCCGCGCTCGGCCGCCTGGATCAACGTGATATGCGTGAGGCAACTGCCGAGCGCGCCAAGCTGCAGCTCCGGCGACGCGGGCCCGAGGTTGTAGCCCGCGAAGTCGGGCGGACTGTCGCTGATCACCTGGAAGTCGCGAATCCGGATCTCGCGCACGCCGCTGCGACCGAGCGCGCGCACGGTCGCCTTCAGCGGCGTCGCCTTGAAATCGGGATCGTTGCGGGCTGCCTGCTGCTTCGCGTGCCACGCATCGCGTTTTTGTGCGAGATAGTCGTTGAGTGTCGTCATGGTCGAGTCAGGGGTAGGCTGCACGCGGGCGACGGATCGATTCGCCGCGTGCCGAGGCGATCAGTCGGCCGCCGGAATCCATGCGGCGGTCGCAGCGTCGCTTGCGCGGAACGCAGGAAACTTCGCGCCGAGTTCGGCCACGGTGCGAATGTCGTTTTTCACGAGATCGTCGCGCGTGATCAGCGTCGGCTTGACCGCGATGCGCGCGCCCGGATCCTGGCCGGCCACCAGCAGTGCCGCTGCGCGCACCGACACGGCGCCGACGACCGCGGGATTGGTCGCGGCGGTCGCGACCCACGCGCTGTTCGGCGCGCGGATCGCCTCGATGTCGGCCGTCGAGATGTCGGCACTGTAGATGCGGATCTTCGACGCCAGCTTCGCTTCGTCCGCGGCGAGCTTCGCGCCACGCGCGAACTCGTCGTAAGGCGCAAAGACGACACGGATATCCGGATTCGCGCGATACGCCGCGGCCGCCTGATTCGCGACGGACTGCGCGATCGGATTGTCGACGGTGCCCCAGCGCGCCTTCTCCCGCACCTTCGGGTGCGCGCGCTTGAAGTCGCGCCACGCGGCATCGCGCCGGTCGAGCGGCGCGAAACCGGCGACGTAGACGTACCCGGCCGAGAACGCGTCGCCGTTGTCCTTGACGGCCTGCCCGAGCAGCAGGTTCGCGAGGTCGCGATCGTTCTGCTCGATCTGCGGCACCTTCGGGTTGCCGAGGTCGACGTCGAACGCGACGACCTTGATGCCTTTGTCCAGCGCACGCTGCACGACGTCCTTCAGCGATTCCGGCAGGCCGTGATTGACGATGATCGCGGACACGCCGACGCTGATCGCCTGCTGGATCTGCTCGCGCTGTTCGGCCGCATCCTGCCGGCCCTCGTAAATGCGCAGATCGACGCCGAGCGCACGCGCCTGCTTCTGCGCACCGGCCTCGTAGGCCTGGAAGAAGTCGCCGGTCGACAGATAGTTGACCAGCGCGATCTTCACGCCGCCCTTGTCGAACGGCGCGGGCGCGCCCGTGAGCGGACCGGCCTGCGCGGCGGGCACGCCCAGCGCAGTCGCGAACCACAGCATGCATGCACCGATCTTCAGATCGACGCGCGATTTCCGGCGAAGCAACGAGCGCATGGCGGGCCTGTCTCCAGATAGGACGATATCGGCCCAATCTATCAGCGCCGCACGCGAACTCAAACCGAGCGATTCGGAAATAGATATGACTTAGGATGACAAACCGTTCCGGTTCAGTGAGCCGGCCCGTCAAAGCTAGCCGCTGCGGCGCATCGCGGCATGCGCATCACGCTCGCGCATCCGTGCGGCGCCCGATGCCGAACGTAAACGCGAGCGCGAGCACGAGCAGCGCGCCCTTGATGAAATCCTGCATGTAGTACGGCGCGTTCAGCATCGTCAGCCCGTTGAGCAGCACGCCGACGAATACCGCGCCGACGACCGTACCGAACACGTTGGGCCGCTTCGCGCCCCATACCGCATGACCGATCAGCGCGGCGGCCACCGCGTCGAGCAGCAGCGAGTGGCCGGCGCTCACGTCGCCGCGACCGACCCGCGCGGCGATCAATACGCCGCCCAGCGACGCGATCGCCCCCGATACGACGTACGCGGCGACCCGGTAGCGCGCGGCGGGCGCGCCGGCGAGCCGCGCGGCCGTTTCGTTTCCGCCGATCGCGTAGATCACGCGGCCCCATCGGGTGGCCTCCATCGCGACACAGGCCACGGCCGTGACCGCTGCGAGCAGCAGCACCGGCAGCGGCACCACGTCGAACACGCGCAGCCGGCCGAGCGCGAGAAAGGCGTCGGGGAACACGCCGGTCGCGTCCGTGCCGTCGGGCAGCACCGAGCCGGTCGCGAGCGAACGGCCGCCGGTCGGAATCAATTGCAGGCCGGCCATCAGGAACAAGGTGCCGAGCGTCGCGAGCTGATCGGGCACGCGCAGGCGCGTAATCAGCACGCCGTTGAACCACCCGGCGGCCACGCCGAGCGTCACGCAGGCGATCACCGCCGCCAGCGTGCCGCCGTGCCACACGACCAGCACATAGCTGGCGGCCATCTGCGCGGTCGCGGCCACGCTGCCGACCGACAGGTCGAAACCGCCGGCCGCGAGCGTGATCGTCACGCCGATGCCGAGCAACGCGACGATCGACACCGACTGCAGGATGCTGAACAGATTGTCGACGTTCAGGAACGCGGGCTCCCTGAGCGCAAACCCGATCACCAGCAGGATCAGCACGAGCAGGATGCCCGTGCGCTCGAGCGCGTCGCGGACGCGGGCCGCCGCGGCGCGCGGCCGTTCGGCGGGCGCGGCATCGCGCCGGGCGGAAGAAGTCACGGTTTTCATGAGCAGGCACGCAAGGTGGAGGACGTTGGAGGCGGGTCATCGAGCGTCGCGCGATCGAACCGCACGATACGATCCGCGATCTCGGCAGCTTCCTCGAGATCGCTGACGAACACGATCGTCGCGCGCGCCTGCGCATGACGCCGCAGCGTATCGACGATATCGGCCCGCGCGCCGGCATCGATGCCCTGAAACGGTTCGTCGAGCAGCAACAGCCGCGCGGGTTCGGCATGCCAGCGTGCGAGCACGACTTTCTGCTGGTTGCCGCCGGACAGGTGAGCCACGCGATCGTCCGGGCCGGTGCAGCGGATACCGAACCGCGCGATCGCCGCCGCGGCGGCCGCGCGTTCGCGCGCCCTGCGCACCGGGCCGCGCGCGAACCAGCGCGCCAGAAACGGAAAGCCGATCGTGCCCGCGATCGATGCGAACGGCACGCTGTCGGGAAACAGCGACGTGCGCCAGCGGTCCTCGCCGGCCAGGAAGACGCCGGCGCGAATCGCATCCGCCGGCGAACGCGGCCGCCACGGCCGCCCGTCGAGCGTCATGTCGCCGGCCACCGCGCGCGCGGCGCCGAAGATCGTATTGGCGAGGCGCGACTTGCCGCCGCCCACCGGCCCCGCGATCGCGACGATCTCGCCGCGCCGCACGTCGAGGTCGAACGGCGTACTGGCCGGCGTCAGCCGGATGCGCCGCATGCTGAACGCCGCGTCCGGGTCGCGCGGCGCGGCGCGGGCCGGCACCGGCTCACGCGTGCTCGGCAACGGCCGCCCGATCATCGTCTGCACCGCCGCATCCAGATCGACGGGCGCGGGCAGGTCCGCGACGATGCGGCCGTCGCGGACGATCGCCACGCGATCGGCCATGCGGCGCAAATCGCCGAGCCGATGCGACACCAGCAGGATTGCCACGCCATCGCGGCGCAGCGCGTCCAGCAGCGCGAAGAGCCGCTCGGCCTCCGGGGCGGACAGGCTGGCGGTCGGCTCGTCGAGTATCAGCAGCGACGGCTGAGCGCCGAGCGCGCGCGCCAGCGTCACGCGTTGCTGGTCCGCCAGCGACAGCGACGCGAGCGGCGCGGCCAGGTCGGCGTCGAGCCCGACCCGCGCGGCGAGCGGTCCCGCCGCGCCACGCCGCGCGGCCGGCGTCGCGCGCCACGGCGACGCCCGATCGCACAGCCGGTCGAGCAGCAGGTTGTCGGCGATCGACAGCGTCGGCACGACACCGTCGGCGACCGACTGGTGCACGGTCGCGACACCGAGCCGCTTGGCCGCGTGCGGCGACGCCGGCCGGTACGGTTGGCCGCGCAGTGTCAGCGTGCCGCCGTCCGGCCGCAGCACGCCGCTCAGGATCTTGACGAAGGTCGACTTGCCCGCGCCGTTCGCACCCATCAACGCGACGACTTCGCCCGCGTCGATCGTCAGGTTCAACGCCGACAGCGCGACGGTCGCGTCGAAACGCTTCGCGATGCCGGCGACGCTCAGGACGGGCGGCGACGCCGATCGACTTGTTCGGCCTTCGCGCATCGCACCCGCATTCTCGTTCGCCGTCGAATTCATGCCGGAAGCCCCTGTCGGGCACGGCGCGGTTGCAGCCGGAACAGCACGTCGTGGTTCACGTCACGCCCCTCCCCTGATAGTCGTTCCGTATCGACCGGCGCGTCACCGTCCGTCAGCTGCGGATGGCGGATTGCCGGAACGACGCGCCGTGCGCGGTGTCCGGCAGGCGGTCGCGGCCGCTCAGCCGCGAGCGGAAGGTGCCGGCCGGCGCCGTCGTGCGGTACAGGCCGCGCTTTTTCAGTTCCGGTACGATCAGCTCGGCGAAATCGTCGAGCGTGCCCGGGCTGATCAGCGGATTGAGCATGTAGCCGCTCGTCGTCGATTGGCGCGCATGCTCGGCGAGCTGATCGGCGACCTCGTCGGGCGAGCCGACGAGGATCAGGTCGGTGCCGCGCGTGACGCTCGCGAACTTGCGCCGCACGTCGCCGGCGGTGAGCGGCTTGCCGCTGCCGTCGGGCCGCACCACGTAGGACGTGAGCCCTTCCGTGTGCGTCGTCAGCGGTTCGTCGTCCGCATAGCGGTCGATGTCGATGCCGGTGTCGCCCGCATAGCTGACGAGTTGCGCGTGCTGGTGATAGTGCTGCTGCAGCGTGTGGTATTTCTCCTTCGCGTCGCTCGACGAGCGCGCGGTCACGATCCGCAGCACGGTCAGCGACTTCACGTCGTCCGCCGCGCGGCCGCGCTCCGTCGCGAGCCGGCGAATCTCGTCGAGGCCCGCACGAATCTCGTGCGGATTCGACTTCGCGACGAACACCACCTCCGCGTGCTTCGCCGCGAACTCGCGCCCGCGCCCGGACCAGCCGGCCTGGATCAGCACGGGCGAGCGCTGCGGCGACGGCGCGCAGACGTGCGGCCCCTGCACGCGGTAGTGCGTGCCTTCGTGCGCGATCGGCCGCACGCGGTCGCCGCGCGCATAGCGCGGCGCGTGCTTGTCGGCGACCACCGCATCGTCCGCCCAGCTCCCTTCCCACAGCTTGTACACGACGTCGAGGAACTCCTCCGCGCGCGCGTAGCGTTCGTCGTGGCCGATCATCCGGTCGAGCCCGAAGTTGCGCGCCGCGCTCGTCAGGTAGGACGTCACGATGTTCCAGCCGATCCGGCCGTTGCTCAGGTGATCGAGCGTGCTGAAGCGGCGCGCGAGCGCGAACGGGTGTTCGTACGTCGTGCTCGCCGTCACGCCGAACGCGAGCCGCTCGGTCTGCGCGACGAGCGCCGGAATCAGCATCATCGGATCGTTCGCGGGCGCCTCGACCGCCCACTGGACCGCTGCGTCGGCCGATCCGCCATAGACGTCGTACAGGCCGAGCACGTCCGCGAAGAACAGCATGTCGAGATCGGCCTGCTCGGCCGTGCGCGCGAGGTTCGACCAGAACGGGAGCGTATTCGCGCGCAGCCGCTCGTCGGCGGGATGGGTCCACAGGCTCGGCGCGCCGCCGCAGCCGACGCTGGCTTGTTCATACAGGGAAAACAGCAAGGGGCGAGGATCGGACATCGTGAGGTTCGTTACCAGGAATCAGTTGGGGGCCGCCCACGCGTCCGGCGACGCGCGGCGGCGGCGTACGGGGACGCGAGCGTCGGGGGGGCGCGTCAGGTGGCGATTGACATGCCTCTCGAGACGAGCGGCCGGAATGGTGAGCAGCGCGACCAGCACGACATAGACGACAGCCGCGCCGACCAGCGGCTCGTACACGCGCAACGTCTCGAAGCGCAGCGTATTGGCCGTTCCCATCACGTCGAACACCGTCACGGTCGACGCGAGGACGGTCGATTTCAGCAGCAGGATCGCCTCGCCGGTGAGCGCGGGCAGCGCGAGCCGCCACGCGCGCGGGCCGACGATGCGGCGCAGCACCTGCACGCGCGTCATGCCGTACGCGTGCCCGGCTTCGATCTCGCCGGCCGGCACGCCGGCGATCGCGCCGCGCAGGATCGTCGCGACATACGCGCTCTCGTTCACGCTCAACGCGACGATCGCGTACCAGAACGCGTCGCGCAGCAGCGGCGACGCCCAGCTGTCGCGCATCCATTCGCGCGGCACGATCTGCCCGAATCCGTAGTAAAGCAAATAGAGCTGGACGAGCAGCGGCGTGCCGCGAATCAGCATGAGCCAGCCGCGCGCGGACCAGCGCAGCGGCGCATGGCGCGCGCCGGCGGCGAGCGCGAGCGGCACGCCCAGCAGCACGCTGGCCGCGCCCGACACGAGCGTCAGCGCGAGCGTCGTCGGCACCGCCGCGAGCAGCTTCGGCATCACCGTGTCGAGCAGGAATGGCAGCGAGAAGATCATGCGGTTGCGCGCCTCGTGCCACGGTTAGCGTGGCGCTCGAGCGCCGCGAAGAGGCCCGTCGACGCGATGCTCAGCAACAGGAACAGCGCGGCCGTGACGAGATAGAAGAATACGTAGTGGCGCGTCGCGCCGGCCGCGAGCTGGCTCGCCTTCAGCAGATCCGTGAACGAGCCGAGCACGCTGATGAACGACGCATCCTTGGTCGCGTTGAGCCACACGTTGCCCGTGCCCGGCAACGCGAGCCGCGCGGCGGCCGGAAGCCGGATGCGCGTGAACGTCTGCCACGGCGTCATCCCGTACGCGTGCGCGGCTTCGATCTGCCCGGCCGGCACGTTGACGAGCGCCGCGCGGAAGATGTCGGTCAGATACGCGCCCTGGATGAAACCGAGCGACAGCGCCGCGACGAGGAACGGCGGGAACGCGAAGCCGTCGGGTACCAGGCCGCCGCGGTGCAGTGCGGCCTCGACGGCAGGCGCGAGCGCATAGAACGCGAGCAGCAGGCACAACAGCTCGGGCAGCGCGCGCACCAGCGTCGTGTAGAGCCGCGCGAGCCACGCGAGCGGCGCGTGGCGCGACAGCTTGCCGAGCGCGCCGGCGATGCCGAGCAGCACGCCGGTGCCGAACGACGCTGCCGCGACGCCGAGCGTCAGCGCGAACGCGCCCGCGAACACGCGGCCATAGCCGCCGTCGCCGAATGCGAGCAATGCGAGCAGCGAATCGTCCGCGGCCATCGCGTCAGCGGCCCTTCTCGATCGTGCCCTTCAGGTTCGGATAGCGGGCGGTGATCGCATCCCACGTGCCGTCCTGCTGCAGTTGCGCGATCGCGGTCGACAGCTTGCCGCGCAGCGCATCGCCCTGGCGCACGCCCGCGCCGATGCCGAGGCCCAGCACCGGATTGTCGGCGCAGGTCGCCTTGACCTCGAAGTCCTTGCCGTCGCGCGACGCGAGGAATGCCGTAAACAGCCCCTTGCCTTCCTGCACGTAGTCGACCCGGCCGGACACCAGATCCGCGAGCGCGTTGTCGAACTTGTCGAAGGCCTTGATCTGCGCGTCCGACTTGAAGCGGGCATCGAGGAACGCCGAGAAGTTCGTGCCGGCCTCGACACCGATCACGCGGCCCTTGAAGCTCGCGGGCACCGCGCAATCGACGCGGCGCCGGTCGCTCTTCGCGCCGACGAACACCGTCGGCGACTCGTAATAGGCACGGCTGAAATCGATCGCCTTCTGCCGTTCGCCGGTAATCGTCATCGACGACCAGATCACGTCGATCTTGCGGTTCTGCAATGCCGGAATCAGGCCGTCCCACGCAATGTCGGTGAGCTCGCAGCGCACGTTCAGTTTGCCGCACGCGGCATCGAGCAGGTCGATTTCCCAGCCTTTCCACTTGCCGGCCGCGTCCTTCGAGAAGAACGGCGGATACGACTCGGCGTCGATGCCGACGCGCAACGTCGGCTGGGCTGCATGGGAAGCCGGCACGAGGCCGAGCACGAACAGCGCGGCCGCGGCACGGCGGACCCTGGAACGCATCAAACGATTCATGTGGCGCATTTCTGAAATAACGTCGAAACGACCGGCGTCGCAGCCGGCAGGAGGCCAGACTGTAATGCGCGCGCAAGCGTGTACCAAATGGTTATTTTTTCGATGGATATCTGATCGCGCGATATACCGATCGACGCTGTGCCAGGAATTTCAGATCGTGTGCGCTGCCGTCGCCATTGCGGGCTCAGCCGACGAATTTCGCCTCCACGCCACTGCGCACGACGAGGTCGAACCGTTCCGGACGGATATGAAACACCGTGGATTCACACGTGCGGCCGTCCGCGAGGCGCGACGTGCGCCGCAGCACGAGCAGCGGCGCGTGTTTGTCGGCCTTGAGCCGGGCCGCGATATCGTCCGGCGCGGCCATGGCCGTCACCGACATGTCGGCATCCGTGATGCGCCAGCCGAGCCGGCTCTCCAGCACCTCGTAGGTCGACATGCGCTCGGCCTGCTCGAACGTGACGGCGCCGGCGTCGGGCAGCAGGCAGGTCTGCGCGAGCGCGACGGGCTCGTCGTCGACCCAGTGCAGGCGTTCGAGATAGATGCAGCGCGTGACGTCGGCGGCAAATGCGTGCCTCAAGCCCGGCGGCACGTCGCACGCTTCCATGCGCAGCAATTCCATCCGCGCCCGCGCGCCCTGCGCGGCGATCGAGTCGTGCAGCCCGCGCAGCACATCGAGTCGATGCCGCAGCCGCTGCTTCGCGGCGAACGTCCCTTTGCCCTGCTTGCGCTCGACGATGCGCGCGTCGCTCAGCCGATCGAGCGCGAGCCTGACGGTCACGCGGCTCACCTGAAAACGCTCGCTCAACTGCGCCTCGGACGGCAGCTTGCCGGTCGGCTCGTACACACCGCGCTCGATCTCGTCGCGCAGCGTCGTCGCAAGCTGCTCGTAAAGCGATGTCGTGTCGTCACGCACCAGCGTCATCGATCCTTCCTCGTCGTGCTGGGTTCGCGCTATGCGCGTTTCCCGATATCGATATGAAAAGCAATTCGAATGCTCAACTTGTATTAATACGTATTATTACATCTCGACAGACGGTCGGGGCCGCGATTCGAGGTCCCGATGCCCCGGGGAGCATACCAGTGACTGAAAACGCAATCGGCACGCCGCCGCTCGATGGCGTGCAGGGCAGCCGGCCGACACGGGCCGAAGCGGCCACGGCGCCACGCACCGATCCGCACGCGGCGGGACGATCGCGCGGCGCGCAGCGGCGTGCCGCGATCGGTTTTGCCGCCGCATGGCTGGCGTTCTTCGCGATCGCCTGGTGGTTGCCTGCGCCCGCGCATCTTTCCGCCGAGGGCAAGGCGACGCTCGCGGTCGTCGCGTGGGTCGCGATCGTCTGGATCACCGAGGCGATTCCCGTCGGCGTGAGCGGCATCCTGCTGCCGATGCTGCTCGTGCTGTCGCATGCGAGCCCGTCGTTTCCGAAGGCGGCCAGCGGCTTCGCCGCGCCCGTCGTGTTCCTGTGCCTCGCCGCGTTCCTGTTCTGCGCGATCATGCAGGCGAGCGGGCTCGACCGGCGCATCGCCCTGCTGCTGCTCGATCGCCTGAAGGTGCGCACGGCCAACGGCGTGATCTGGGCGATGTTCGCCGTGAACTGCGTGATGGCGCTCGTCGTGCCGGCCGCGAACGCACGCGCCGCCACGCTGCTGCCGGTCACCAACGGCATCGTCCGGCTGTTCGGCGAATCGCCGCGCGAACGCGCCGCGCGCAAGGCGATCGTGATCCAGACGCTCGTGTACGGCGCGATGATCAGCGGCATGTGCATCCTCACCGCGCATCTGCCGAACATGGTCGTGTCCGGCCTGCTCGAGAAGCAGCTCGGCATCCGGATCTCCTACCTGACGTGGCTGAAGCTGCAGTGGCCGTATCTCGGGATGTTCGCGATCACGCAGGGCTGGGTGCAGTTCCATTTCCGCTCGCGCGCCGTCGCGCTTCCCGGCGGCCCCGGCGCGATCGCGGCGATGCGCGGTACGCAACCGCCCGCCGCCCGCAACGACTGGGCCGTGCTCGCGCTGTTCGCGGCCGTCGCCGTGCTGTGGGCGACCGAGCCGCTCCATCGCCTGCCGTCGGAAATCGTCGCGTTGATCGCGCTGGCGCTGTTGTTCGCACCCGGCGTGCTGCGCTTCGGCTGGGCCGAGGTCGAGCAGCGGACGATCTGGGGCACGCTGTTCCTGCTGGCCGGTGCGCTGTCGCTGTCGTCGGCGATCAGTGCGTCCGGGCTCGCGAACTGGGCCGCCGATCACATCTACGTCGCCGCGCGCGGGCACGGCTGGTGGCTCGCGATCGCGATCGTGATGCTCGGTACGCACGTGATCCGCATCGGCATGCTGTCCAACGTCGCGGCCGTCACGATGATCGCGCCGATCGCGCTCGCGCTGGCGCCGCGCCTCGGGCTGCATCCGGTCGCGTTCACGATGCTCGTCAGCGATACCGACAGCTTCGCCTATCTGCTGCCCACGCAGATCACCGCCGGCGTCATCGCGTACAGCAGCGGCGCGTTCTCGACGGCCGACTACGCGAAGGTCGGCGCGGTATCGGTGCTGATCGCGATCGTCTATGGCCTCTGCGTGATCGCGCCGTGGTATGCGTACATGGGCATCCCCGTCTGGGACGCGAGCGCGCCCTGGCCGTTCGCGCATTGAAGCGCGCTGCTTTCCAACGACATCATTTCGTATTCCTCATGAACGAATCCACGGACATCCCCGATTCCGTCGATGCCCGCGCCGCCGCGCTGCGCGACCGCCTGGGCCCGCACGTTGCACCCGCAGGCCTGTACGAACGCCACAAGCGCCTGCCGTTCGCCGGACGCGTGCGTTGCAACGTCACGCGCCTCGAAGCCGGCGAGTGGAGCGAGATCGTGCTCGACTACGAGGTCGGCTCATCCGGCATCGCCGACGGCGGCTGGCTGAAGGCCACCTTCAAGTTCTATTCCGACTGGGCGCTGTTCCAGACGAGCGACCCGGGCGCCGCGAACTACATCAGCGCCGAATACCATGCGGCGCCGCTCGTGCCGGGCCAGAGCCCGGCCACCGTGCAGGCGCTGAACGTGCGCTTCGACCAGAAGGGGCACGAGCGGCCGTTCCAGAAGGCGGTGATCGTCGATGTCGTCGACGGCTACTTGAACGCCGGCGACCGGATCGTGATCCGTCTCGGCGATCGCCGTCGCGGCCCCGGCACTCGCGTGCAGACCTTCGCCGAGGACAACTTCCGGT
This sequence comes from Burkholderia sp. SCN-KJ, assembly GCF_024656005.1. NCBI lineage: Bacteria > Pseudomonadati > Pseudomonadota > Betaproteobacteria > Burkholderiales > Burkholderiaceae > Burkholderia > Burkholderia sp. SCN-KJ. The sequence goes on along the minus strand of NZ_JANKOG010000021.1, from coordinate 58,169 downwards.
TCCGGCTCTACGTCGATCCGTTGGGCACGTCGCGTTTCGTCGCGGTGCCCGGCGACGTCTCGATCGACATCCGCGCCGGCGCGCCGTCCGACGTGCTGCTGAACGGCCCGCGCTTCGTGCGGCCGGGCACCCGCGCGCCATTCCGGCTGTCGCTGCAGGATCGCTGGGGCAATGCGTGCCGCGACGTCGGCGGCACCGTGCGCGTCGTTGCATATGACGCGCAAGGCGAAGCTGTCTACCGGCGCGAACATGCGCTGCCCGAGGCGGGATTCGCGAGTTGCGCGGTCGACGACCTGCCGGTCGACGCCGGCACGCTGCGCATCGTGGCCGACGTGCCCGCGCGGCCGGACGTGCGTGCGGCCGAAGCGTGGCTGACGCTCGACGCGTCGTTGCCGGTATCGCGCGCGCTGTATGCGGATCTCCATGTGCATGCGCACGACACGGTCGGCACCAACAGCCCCGAGTACAACGCACGCTACGCACGCGACATCGGCGGCATCGACGTGCTCGGCTATACCGCGAACGATTTCCAGATCACCGACGAGAACTGGCAGCTCGGCGTCGACGCGGTCGAACGCTTCAACGAGCCGGGCCGCTTCGTCGTGTACCCGGTACAGGAATGGTGCGGCAGTTCGACCGCGGGCGGCGACCATAACGTGGTGTTCCTCGGCGACGCGCGGCCGGACTTTCCGTACAACGCGCGCGGCGAACACAACCGTACGCTGGTCTGGAACGAGGACATGAAAGGTCATGCGGTCGAGCTCGGCCGCTGGCCCGTCGAGGAACTGTGGGATGCGTATGCCGACGCTGCCGCGCAGCATCTGGTGATGCCGCACGTGGGCGGTCGCCGCTACATTCCCGACTGGCATCATCCCGAGCTCGAACGGCTGGTCGAGATCGCGTCGTCGTGGGGGCACTTCGGCTGGCTGTACCAGGACGTGATCGCACGCGGCTACCGGCTCGGCGTCGCGGCCAGCGGCGACGAACATCGCGGCCGGCCGGGTGGCGGCGCGCCCGGCGTGCAGGTGTTCGGTGTGCACGGCGGGCTGACGGGTGTACTCGCCGACGTGCTCGATCGCAAGCACGTCGGCGAGGCGCTGCGCGCGCGCCGCACCTGGGCGACCACCGGCGAGCACAGTGCGCTGCTCGTGCGTTGCGGCGATCACTGGCAAGGCGATGCGTTCGCGCATCGCGGGCCGGCGCGGCTCGACTACCGGCTGCTCGGCCAGTCCGGCTGGGAATACGTGGCCGCGTACGATCACGAAGGACGGGTGTGGGAACGCAACCTGCATGCGGAACTCGGCTACGCGGATCGCCTGATCCGCGTGCGCTGGGGCGGCGCCCGCATCCGGGACCGCTATCGCTGGGCCGCGTGGCGCGGCCGGATCCGCGTCGTCAACGGCACGATCCACCGTTTCGGATCGAACGGCTTCGAGCATGTCGAGGAGTCGGCATGGCGTACCGGCGCGACCGACGTCGAGTTCCGCAGCGACACCTATGGTGATGCGGACAGCATCGAGCTCGACATCGGCAATCTCGCCGACGCGACGATCGTGGTCGAAGGCACGATCGACAGCTTCGCGAAGGTCGGCGATCCGCTGCAGCGCAATCCGTTCGTGCACGCGCCGACGTTCCGCTTCGAGATCAGCGGCGCGGACCTGCTCGCGCAAGGAACGGCCACGCATGCGCTCGGCGGCACCGAGTTGTTCGTCGCGGTCGAACGGTTGACGGACCAAGTGCTTCCCGTCGATCTCGCGGGCAGCATCGAAGTCGCGGCGGAAAATGCGTCGTTCGGATTCCGCCCAGTCTATTTCTTCGGGCGGCAGCGCAACGACAGCAAGGTGTGGTCGTCTGCCCAGTTCGTCACGTTCGAGTGACGCGCATGCGCGATCCGGGCGCCGTGCCGGCGGCGTTGCCGACGGGTCGGCCCCCGGCCGCGCATGGCCGGGCGCAAGGTACGCTACCCTGAAGCCGGCCCGCCCGGCTTGCGGAGGGAATGCCTCCCCCCGCCGAGCGGGCCGCGGTGCTTTGAAACGATCAACCGAGCCACGTCCTGATATTGGTCCGCATCGCGCCGGCCGAGATCCCGTAACGATCGTGCAGCGTCGGCAACGCGCCGGCGGCGAGGTACGCATCCGGCAGCGCGATCTGCCGAAACGGTGCCGCGACGCCAGCCGCAAGCAACGCAGTCGCCACCGCTTCGCCGAGTCCGCCGATCACCGTATGGTTCTCGGCGACGATCACCATGCGCCCCTTGCGCGACGCCTCCCGAACGATGGTCGCCGTATCGAGCGGCTTGATCGTCGGGACGTGCAGCACGGCTGCATCGATGCGGTCGGCTTCAAGCGCCTTCGCGACCTCGAGCGAACGCATCGTCATGATCCCGGACGAGATCAGCAGCACGTCGTTGCCGTCTCGCAGCAGCTTCGCCTTGCCGAGTTCGAAACGGTAATCGTATTCGTCGAGCACGGCCGGCACGTTGCCGCGCAGCAGGCGCGCGTACACCGGCCCCTGGTGCGCGGCAATCGCCGGCACCATCTGCTCGATGTCCAGCGCGTCGCACGGATCGATCACGGTCATGTTCGGCATCGCACGCATCAGCGCCAGATCCTCGGCCGCCTGATGGCTCGGCCCGTAACCGGTCGTGAGGCCCGGCAATGCACACACCAGCTTCACGTCGAGATTGTCCTCGGCGATCGCCTGATGGATGAAGTCGTACGCGCGGCGCGTCGCGAATACCGCATAGGTCGTGACGAACGGCTGCGCGCCTTCGTGCGCGAAGCCGGCGGCGGCGCCCATCAGCAGTTGCTCGGCCATGCCCATCTGGTAGTAACGCTCGGGAAATTCCTTCGCGAAAATGTGCAGGTCGGTGTACTTGCCGAGATCGGCCGTCATGCCGATCACGTTGCCGTTCGTGCGCGCGAGCTTCGCGAGCGCATGGCCGAACGGCGCGGCGCGGGTCGCCTGCCCCTCGGCCGCGATGGACGCGATCATCGCGGAAGTCTTCAGGCGCGGCTTGTTGTCGACGGTGCTCATGCGTGTCTCCCTGCTTCGAGTGCGTCGAGCGCGAGCTTCCACTCGTGCGCATCGACGCGAATGAAATGGCTCTTCTCGCGTGCTTCGAGGAATGGCACGCCGCACCCCATCTTCGTGTCGCAGACGATGATCCGCGGCTGCGGCCTGTCATGTCGGCGCGCGTTGTCGAACGCGCGCTTTACCGCGTCGATATCGTTGCCGTCGACTCGCTGCGTATACCAGCCGAATGCTTCGAGCTTGTCGACCAGAGGCTCGAACGCCATGACTTGCGTCGACGGGCCATCGGCCTGCTGGTTGTTCACGTCGACGATCGCGATCAGGTTGTCGAGCTTCCAGTGCGCGGCCGACATCAGCCCTTCCCAGATCGCGCCTTCGTCGAGCTCGCCGTCCGAGAACAGCGTATAGACGAATGCGTCCGAGCCGTTGCGCTTGAGCCCGAGACAACGGCCGACCGCGATCGTCAGGCCCTGGCCGAGCGAACCGCCGGACATCTCCATGCCGGGCGTGTAGCTCGCCATCCCCGACATCGGCAAACGGCTGTCGTCGCTGCCGTAGGTTTCGAGCTCCTCGGCCGGCAGGATGCCGGCTTCGAACAGCGCCGCGTACAGCGCGATCGCATAGTGGCCGTTCGACAGCAGGAAGCGGTCGCGCCCTTCCCACTCGGGATCGTCGGGGCGATAGCGCATCGCGCCGAAATACGCGACGGCCAGCACGTCGGCGATGTCGAGCGCCTGGCCGACATAACCCTGCCCCTGGACTTCGCCCATCAGCACGGCGTTTCTGCGGATGCGGTACGCGCGCTCGGCGAGCGTGACCGCTTCATGAATGGTTTCGGGATCCATCGTTGGCTCCAGTATTGGATCGGAAGGCATGCAGGTCGAATCGGCGGTGATCAGCGATTGACGGAGCGCGGCACGAGGAACACCAGCAGCGCGCCGAACGTAATCGCGACGGAGATGAAGAGGAGTCCGGCGGTGGACTTGCCGGTCAGGTCGTTCAGCCAGCCGACGATCGCAGGCGAGAAGAAGCCCGCGAGATTGGCGAAGCAGTTGACCGCGGCGATGCCCGCCGCCGCCGACATCCCGCCGAGCAGCGCCGTGGGCAGCGACCAGAATTGCGACGACGACGCGAGGATGCCGGCGGACGCAATGCTCAGGCACACGATCGACGCGCCGACGCTGCCGAGCATCGGCAACGTCGCGAAGCCGGCCGCCGCGATCAGCATCGGCACCGCGAGATGGAAGCGGCGCTCGCGGCGGCGATCCGCGCTCATGCCGATCAGCGGCAGCGCGACGATCGCGCACGCATACGGAATCGCGGTGAACAGGCCGACCCACAGCGGATCGGCGACGCCGGCCTTGCGAATGATCGTGGGCAGCCAGAACGTGAGGCCGTACTGGCCGAGCACGACGCAGAAGTAGATCGCGGCCATCAACCACAGGCGGCGGTCGGCGACGAACGCACGAATCGACAGGTGGGCGGTCGTGTGCTCGGCGTCGGTCGATACATTGCGCGCCAGCAACGCTTTTTCGGCATCGGTCAGCCATTTCGCGCCGGCAATGCCGTCATCGAGATACAGCAGGATCGCAAAGCCCAGCACGAACGAAGGCAACGCCTCGAGCAGGAACAGCCACTTCCAGCCCGCCATCGACATCGCGCCGTGCAGCGAATGCATGATCGCGCCCGACAGCGGGCCGCCAATGATCCCCGCGAGCGGAATCGCCATGAAGAACAGCGACAGTGCCTTGGCACGACGTGCCGACGGGAACCAGTACGTGAGGTACAGGATCACGCCCGGCGCGAAGCCCGCTTCGGCGACGCCGAGCAGGAACCGCAGCACGTAGAACGCGGCGGGCGACTTCACGAACACGAAGCTCGCGGAAATCACGGCCCACGTCAGCATGATGCGCGCGAGCCAGCGGCGCGCGCCGACGCGATGCAGGATCAGGTTGCTCGGTACTTCGAACAGAAAGTAGCCGAGAAAGAAAATGCCTGCGCCCATCCCGTACACGGTCTCGCTGAAACGCAGGTCGTTGAGCATCTGCAGTTTCGCGAAGCCGACGTTGACGCGGTCGAGATACGCACCGAGATAGCACAACATCAGGAACGGGATCAGACGTCGCGCGACCTTCGCATAGGTCGCCGCTTCGAACGTCTGCGCATCGTCCCGTTGCAGCAGCTCGCCCTGAACCGGCGAGGCGGGGTACTTTGCTCTCATCTTTGTCTCCTGCCATGGCCCCGGGTTGTCCCGGGTGCATGATGGTCGGCGCCGCGCGTGTCGCGGCGCCGTTCTCAGTGAATCAGCATTCCGCCGTTGACGTCCAGCGTGATGCCCGTCAGGTAGCTCGACAGGTCGCTCAGCAGGAACAGGCACGCATTGGCGACATCGGCGGCATCGCCGAGGCGGCCGAGCGGAATGCCCTTGACGATCTCCTCGCGCATGTCGGGCGTCAGCTTGTCGCCGGTGATGTCGGTCTGGATCAGGCCCGGCGTGATCGAATTGATGCGGATACGGTCGGCCCCGAATTCGCGCGCCATCGCCTTCGCGAGGCCGAGCACGCCGGCCTTCGCGGCGCTGTAGTGCGGGCCGCCGAAGATGCCGCCGCCGCGCTGCGCGGACACCGACGACATGCACACGATGCTGCCGCCGCGCTGCTCCTTCATCGCCGGCAGCACCGCCTGCGACATGTACAGCGTGCCGCGCAGGTTCACGTCGACGATCGCATCGAAGTCGCGCCCGGAAATGTCCAGCGTGCGCACCGGCTGCGTGATGCCGGCGTTGTTCACGAGGCCGTCGATACGGCCATAACGCGCCAGCGTCGCGCGGGCCGCGGCCACGCACGCGTCGCGATCGGTCACGTCGCAGGCCAGGCCGAGGTGGTCGGGCCCGAGTTCGGCGGCGGCCGCTTCGGCGTCCTCGCGACGCAGGTCGAGAATCGCCACGCGCGCGCCCTGGGCGGCCAGCGTGCGGGCCGTGGCCTTGCCGATACCGCGCGGCGATGCCGCGCCGGTCACGATGATGGTCCTGTTGTCGAGCAACATCGTTCGTCTCCTGTGTTGATGTGTGTGCAGAGTGTCGGCTCGACGGACACCCGCATCAACGCGGAAACGCTCAGGCATGGTTGAGAAAATTTCAGATGACGCCGCGCGGGCCGTTCCGGCGTGCTGCAACGCAATATTGCACGCGGCCCGGACGCGCGACGCTCAGTTCGCGCGGCGCTGCGCCGCGACCTCCCGCTCGATCCACGCAAGGAAGCGTTTCACGCGAGGCAGTTCCGCGTTCTGCCGCGGGTAAACGAGATGATGCGCACCGACTTCCACCGCATGCGTCTCGTCGAACACGGGCACCAGCGCGCCTTCGCGAATCTTCACCGACGCGAGCATCAGGCTTTCGAGCGCGATGCCGAGGCCGAGCGCGGCGGTTTCGAGCGACATGTACGACCGGTCGAATGAAAAGTCGAAGGTCTTGCGGGCCGCGAGCGATACGCCGGCCCGGCCGAACCACTGTTTCCACTGCACCAGCGGCGTTTCGGAATAGATCAGCCGATGCGCGAGGAGGTCTTCCGGCGCGTTGACCGGATGCCGTTCGAGGTACTGCGGCGACGCGAGCGGCGCGATGAACTCGCCGCGCATCGTCTTCACCTCGAGGTTATCCCAGTTGCCGTAGCCGTGGCGGACGTCGATATCGTAGAAGCCGTTCGAGAACGACACGTTTTCGTAAGAGCACGCCAGGTTCAGCTGGATATCGCCGTTCGCTTCCTGAAACGACGACAGCCGCGGCAACAGCCACATCAGCCCGAAGCTCGGGCTCGAATGCACGCGCAGGATATCGACCTCGGCGCGGCTCGACGCGCGCTCGGTGGCGCGGCTCAGGTCGGCCAGCGAGCCGGTGACGTCCGCCAGATAGCGCTCGCCGGTCGGCGTGAGGACGAGCCCGCGCCCCGATCGCTGGAACAGCGGCTGGCCGATCTGCGATTCGAGGTTGCTGAGCTGGTGACTCACGGCGGACGCGGTCAGGCCCAGTTCTTCCGCGGCACGATTGACGCTTTTGGTCCGGGCGACGCTTTCGAACGCGATGATTGCCTTGAGCGGCGGGATGCGCATGTTGGTATCCGTTGGAATGAGCAGATCGCCTGGCAAAGCGATATCGAAACGACACCTGGACAATCGTCCGGGCCAGGCCACTGCAATACGTTACATGCCAATTCTAGAGTGCCCGAGGGCCGCCGTTCGCTGCAACGTGGTCCCGACCGGCGGGCGCGCACCGGTCCCCTTGGCGCGCGACGCACGCGCGGCGGGTCTGTCGGGTCAGGTTGCCCTGGCGCCCGGGCACCGCTTCGATCGATCATTGCGCCGGCGCGGCGGGTCGTCACTCCGGTTCAGGAACCGGCAACCCCAGCCGCCAGCGCAGGTTCCTGCGCGCCTGCCTCTCGCAGCGCGCGTAGAAGAATTCCGTCAGATAGATGCGCGGACGCACGAGCAGCCCGCGCAGAATCGTCCGCTCATGAAAATCGTAGGCCCGGTCGTCGAGATCGGGACGCTCTGCCCGCAAACGCCGGCCGTCTTCGCGAAACCGGCTGCGGGAAGCGCCGAGCGCGGCCAGGTCGATGTCACACGTGAAGCGGGTATCCGGTTGCGCGGCAATGCCCGAGTGGGTCGTCGCGAGGATCATCGCGCAGACGGGGTCGCACGCGCGGATTCGCCCCCCGGCCTGGTGCCGGAACCAGTCCGCGCTACGCTGCTCGTTGTCCTTCGCGCCGGGCACGAAGATCACGTCATGGAACCAGAGCGCGAGTTCGACGGCGTCCGGCGCGGGAATCGCGTCGCGCGCCAGGTCAAGATGACGCAAGCATCGCCGTACATGCACGAGCGTATGGTAATGGCGCACCGGCTCCGCATAGCATTGCGCGAGCCTGCGATAGACCTCCTCGGCATGGGTCCCGCCGCTGCACGACCACAACGCGACGAACCGCGCCTGCATCCGGTTCACGTTCGCTCCTTGGACCGGGGCGTCCGCGCGGAATCGCCCCATGCCGACATGACTGCGATGCACTCAGAGAAATTCCCTGCGGATGTCGATGCTCGAGCGCTGCCCGATGTTTCCGTAGTGATGCGCGAGCCACACATCCGCTTCGCGTCGCCCGTGGTCATGCAGTTCGCTCAGGAATCCCCAATCCGCGTTGTACTTGCTCGATACGCTCAGCGCGGACAGCGCATCGTCGGCGCGAATGGAATGAATCAGCATTTCCTTCATCTCGCCGCGTTGTATCTTGCCTTGCTGGATCAGGTCGGTGACGAACGCGATCGCCCGCATCTCACGCATCAGCGATGAATTGAAACTGATCTCGCTGATCCGGTTGAGGATTTCCGCGGCGGTGATCGGCACGCCGCGACGCACGAGCGGATTGATGTGCACGATCACGACGTCGCGCGTCGCGCAGTTGTAGATGAGCGGATAGATGGCCGGATTCCCCATGTACCCGCCATCCCAGTAGTACTCGCCGTCGATCGAGACCGCCTGGAACAGGGTCGGCACGCACGCCGATGCCAGCACGGCGTCGGCACTGAGGTCCGCTCCGGTGAACAGGCGGATCTTCCCCGTCTCGACGTTGGTCGCGCACACGTACAGCCGGATCGGACAGTGCCTGCGCAAAGCGTCGAAATCGACCTGGCTTTCGAGCACCTCGCGCAGCGGATTCAGGTTGTTCGGATTGAACTGATAAGGTGAAAAGACCCGCAGCATCATGTCGGCGAACGCATACAGCGGCGAATGATCGAGCCCGAAGCTGTGCGTGCCCTTCAGCCAGGGCATCCAGCGCAGCGGGTTGTAGCGCTCCGCCGATTGCGCGACCGCGTGCCAGAAGTCGTGCAGTGCCTGACGCGCGCCGTCTTCGCCGCCCTTGTGCAGCCCGTACGCGAGTACCGCGGCGTTCATCGCGCCGGCGCTGGTTGCACTGACGCCTTCGATGTCGAGCCGGCCGTCTTCGAGCATGCGGTCGAGCACGCCCCAGGTGAAGGCGCCGTGCATTCCGCCGCCCTGCAACGCGAGCGCGATCGGTTTGCGCGGGCCATCGTTGCCGCGTCTTGCGTGCGTGGTTGCCATGCCCGTCTCCTCGGCGCTCCGCGCAGGCGGAGCAGCGGCAGGTCATCGAGCGCACGTCGTCACGCGATCCGTCGCCGTGCGCCGTTGTTCCATTCATGCTGCGCGCGCGTCCAATGCATCCAGCAGCGCTTTCGCGTCGCGCAGGTCGCTTGTATCGAAACCTTCCGTGAAGCAGGCGAGCACCTCGGACAGCACTCGCCTCGCCTCCACGGTTTTCCCCTGCCGCTGCAACAGCCGCGCAAGGTCCGACGCCGCCCGCAATTCCAGCGCTCGGGCACCCTGGCGGCGCGCGCGCTCGATCGCCCGGTGAAAGCAGCCGGCGGCCTTGTCGTCGCGCGCCGCGACGGCCCCTTCGTCGCACGTTGCGACGGCCCCCTCTTCGCTCGCCGCGACGGCCCCCTGCTCGCTCGCCCCGCCGGCCAGATAGACGCCCGTGAGCCGGTACAGCTCGGCCTCGAAGCAGTGCTCACCGGTTTGCTCGACGAGCGTCGTCGCCTCTTCCAGCAAGTCCAGCGCTGCCCGCCGGTCGCCCGCGCGCCAGTAACTGTCGGCGAGCAGCGCGAGGGAATAGGGCCGCTGGTCTTCGCCGCCGGCGGCCCGCTGCGCATCGAGGCCCAGCCGCATCTGCGCGATGCCGTCCCGGATGTTGCCTTGCGCGCTCATCGCCCAGCCCCGCAGGAGCGTCCCCCATGCGAGCCAGTACGGCAAGCCGTGCTCGGTCGATACGGCAATGACCGCTTCCGCGCGCTCGGCGGCAAGCGCGGGCTCGCGCCGCAGCTGATGCAGGTGTGCCGTGTAGGTCAGGCTGAACGCCAGGGACGGCCCATAGGAAAGGTGCCGTGCGAGCGCCAGTGCTTCGACGCTGCGCCTGAGCGCCTGGTCGGGATACCCCTGGATCCACAGGGTCAACACCAGGAAACTGAGCGCCCGGATGCCCGGATCGACCCCGTGCGCGAACACGTGGGCCTGATGCTGCTCCGGATCGTAGATCGCGATCGCCTGTTCCAGGTGGGTGCGGGCGGCCGTGAAATCGCCCTGCAGGAAGAAGCACGAACCCAGCGCGCTATGCGCCTCGATGAGAAAGCCGGGGTCGTTTGCATCGCGGGCCGTACCGAGCATCTGCCGGCCCAGGTCGGTCGCGAGCGCATACTCGCCGCGCACCACGTGGTGCATCCGCAATCCCAGCTGCGTCGCGAAGCGTTGCGATACCTCGCCCGTGCGCTCGCACAACTCGAGCGCGCGCGTATAGGTGGCGCCCACCTCCGTCGCGCCATACCCGCGCACATCCATCAGGACCGGCCCGAGGGACAGCAGCAGCGTCAGCTCCCAATGCGCGCGCATCGGTGTGTCCGGCAAGCCCTTCAGCAACGCAAGCGCCGCGCCGAGGTGATTCATCGCATCGTGATGAGCCGCATGGCGCAGCGCCTGCTGGGCCGCACGATGCAGGTATTCGACCGCCTTCGGAATGTTGCCGCTCTGACCGTAGTGATGCGCGAGTTCGCTGCAGTAATCGGCGATGCGCGTCGGGAACAGCACCTCGATCGCCTGCGCGGTACGCTCGTGCAGCGCGGTGCGCCGCTCCGTGAGCAACGAGCGCCCGGCCACTTCCTGGGTCAGCGCGTGCTTGAACGAATAATTGACCTCGGGAAAGGCGGGCCGCTCGTAGATGAACTCCGCGGCTTCCAGATGCGCGAGCAGGCGACGCAGTTCGTCGTCCCGCGCCGCCACCTCGCCGCAGATGCGCCGGATCAGGCTGAACGGAAACTCGTGGCCGATCACGGCAAGCGCCTGCAGCAGTTCCTTTTCCTCGACGGGAAGCCGATCGATCCGGGCCGCCAGCACGCCCTGCACGGTGGTCGGGATATGCAGCGTCGCCGGCGTCTCCACGATGCGATAACGCCCGGCCTCGCCGAGCAGCGACTTCTCTTCGACGAGCGTCTGGACCACTTCCTCCATGAAGAACGGGTTGCCCTCCGTCTTCTCCAGAATGAGCTGCTTCAGCGGCACGAGCGTGCGATCCTCGCCGAGCAGCGCCGTGAGCAGCCCCTGCGCATCGGACGGGCCGAGCGGCTCGAGCCGGATCCTGCTGCAATGAACCGCGCCGGCCCACGCCGGCCGATACTCGGGCCGGTAGTTCACCAACAGCAGGATGCGTGCGTCCGGCACGTGGTCGATCAGGTAGCTTAGGAATGCTTCCGTTTCACGGTCCAGCCATTGCAGATCCTCGAACAGCAAATGGACCGGCTGATTCTGGCTCTCGCGCACGAGCAGCTGCCTGATCGCGTCGAAGGTGCGCTCGCGCCGGATCTGCGGGTCCATCTCGACCAGCACCGAGCCGCCCTCGCCGATGCCGAGCAGATAGAGGACGTACGGCACGAGGTCCTCGAAACCGCGCTCCAGCGCGAGCGCCTTGCCGATGACCTTTTCCCGGCAGCGCCGCTCGTCGTCCTGCGGCGTGATCTGGAAATAGTTCTTCAGGAGTTCGATCAGCGGCAAATTGGAAAACGCCTTGCCGTGCGATACCGAAAACGTCTCCAGCACCAGCGCGCCGCGCCGTGAACGCTCCTTGAACTCGTGGAACAGGCGAGACTTGCCGACGCCGGCCTCGCCCACCACGCCGACCACGCGCCCGTGCCCGGCCCGCATGGTCTCCAGGGCCCGGTTCAGGTGTTCCAGTTCCGTTTCGCGCCCGACGAACCGCGCGAGACCACGGTGCGCCGCCAGCTGCAGGCGCGTGCGCAACGCGCCCAGCCCCAGCACTTCGTAGACGCATAGCGGCGCGGGAATGCCCTTGAGTTGCGTGGCCCCGAGCGCCTTGAACTCGAAATAGCCTTCGGCCAGCTTGTGGGTGGATTCGCTGACGAGAATCGACGTGGGCGCGGCGATGCCCTCGATCCGCGACGCGATGTGGATCGTATGCCCGAGCGGGTCGTATTCGGTGTGCAAGTCGTCGGTGCGGATCGAACGGACGACGACCTCGCCCGTATGCACGCCGACGCGAATCTGCAGAGGAATGCCTTCCTGAAGCCGAATCCGGTCGCCGTGCTGCCGCATCGCCTGCTGCATGCGCAATGCGGCGAAGAGCGCGCGCTGCGCGTGGTCCTCGTGCGCGATCGGCGCGCCGAACAGCGCGAGGATGCCGTCGCCGAGCGATTTGGCGACGTACCCTTCGTAGTAGTGGACGGCTTCCATCATCAGCTCGACCACCGGCACGATCAGGCGATGCGCCACTTCGGGATCGAGGTCGTGGATCAGCGCGGTCGACCCGGCCATGTCGGCAAACAGCGCGGTAACGGTCTTGCGCTCGCCGGCGGGCTCGCCGCGCGCTTCCATCGCCGCGTGTTCGGCACGGATGCGCTCGGCCAGATGATCGGGCGTGTAGTGAATCGGGGTGGGCGATGGCGCGTGAGCCGGCGGTCGGGACGATGGCGGCATGGCGGCAGGTGTCGCCAGCGGCGCACCGCAATGGCTGCAGAAGCGGGCTGCCGGCGCTGCGTCATGCCCGCACTGCGGGCAGGTGCGGGACAGCACGGCCCCACATTCCAGGCAGAACCCCGCACCGGGAGGATTCTCCGATCCGCAAATTGTGCAGCGCATAAAACCCTCTTCCAGCCAAGGGTCGACCTCAAAACATTATGCGCCACTCTCTGCCGGTATTCAGGTCGGTGAATGCGCGTACGCATGCCGACGGGCGAAGGAACGAACGGTTCGATGGGCGCTCTTCGCGATTGTGACGCGCAGGGTCGAGTCAGCGGCCGCATCATTCGCCGACGCGCAGGACATCCACGCCGATTGCCTCGGCTCGATCCGGGCCGCTCGCCGCGTCCCTACATCTTCCCCGCCAGGTGAAACCGCGACGCCGGATGCCACAGCCTGACCGACGTCGCGACGTGCTCGCCGACCCAGGTGCGGCGCTTCAACACCAGGCACGGCTCGCCGATTTCCATCACGAGATGCCGGCGCACCTGCGCATTGGGCTTCTCCGCATAGATCCGGAACTCGGCGCGCTGGATCGGCGCGAGCCGCACCATGTAGTGGTTCGGCGTCTCGATCGTGAAATCCTGCTCCAGGTAGTCGGGAAACAACGCCGGATTGACGTAGCGATCCTCGAACTGGATCGGCTCGTCTTCCTCGAAATGCACGATGCGCGAATGAAACACCGGCCCCGAGCGAAGCCCGAGCGCATCGATCGCGTCCGGGTCGACGCTGCGCTCGATCAGCACGACGCGCGCGCTGTGCCGATGACCGCGTTCCGCAATCTCGTCCGCGATGTTGCGGATCTCCAGGACCGTCGATTCGTAATGCCGGCGCTCGACGAACGTGCCGGCACCCTGGATGCGGGTCAGCACGCGTTCGTTCGTCAGTTCGCGCAGCGCGCGCGACACCGTCATCCGGGCCACGCCGAATTCCTTGACCAGCTCGGCCTCGGTCGGGATCGCGCCGCCGGGTTTCCAGTCGCCCTTCGCGATCCGCTCGACGACGTAGCGCTTGATTTGTTGATAGGCCGGCAGCGCGCGCGCCGGCACGGCCTCGCCCGATGCCCTCGCCGGCCGTGCGGTAAGTTGTCGCTCCGTTTCGTTCATGCACCCTCGACCGAATGAATAATGGATGATCCGCCCGTCGTCGCCGGTCATCACTGCAACGGCGGCGGCGCCCCCGCGACGATGCCGGCCGCGATCGCGATGTCGTCCGCGAGCGGCCGGTCGTCGCGATACGCCGGTACGCGTTCGCGCACGTGCCGCCACAGCGCGTCGGTCGACGCGGCCCGCCCGGTTTCGTTCGCTTGCAAGTCGTATGCCTGCGCGGCGGCGAGCAGCTCGATCGCGAGCACGCGCGTCGCGTTCTCGATGATGTCGAGCGCCTTCAGCGCGGCCGGCGTCGCATGACACAGGTGATCTTCCTGCAGCCCCGATGTAATGCCGCCGTCGAGGCTCGCCGGCGCCGCGAGCCGCTGATTCTGCGCGACCAGCGCGACCGCCGTGTATTGCGCGATCATGAAGCCCGAACACGTGCCGCCCGGCGCCGCGAGAAACGCAGGCAGGCCGCTCACGAGCGGATTGACGAGACGGTCCAGCCGCCGCTCGGCGATGGCCGCCACCTGCGCCATCGCGGCCGCGAGGCTGTCCATCGCCAGCGCAATGCCCGCGCCGACCGCATGCGCCTGCGAATGAACGGCCGGCGCATCGCGCGTACCGGCGACGATCGGATTGTCGGTGACGGACGCGAGTTCGCGATCGACGACGTCCGCCGTGACCGCGAACACGTCGCGCGCCGCGCCATGCACGTGCGGAATCGTGCGCAGGCTCAGCGGATCCTGCGTATGCCGCCCGCTCGCCGAGGCGAGCATCGGGCTGTCGGCCAGCATCGTCCGCAAGCGCGCGCCGACATGCCCGATGCCGGGCGAGATCCGCAACGCAAGCGAGGCCGGGTCGAACGCGGCGAGTTGCCCGCCGAGATTCTCGAAGCTCGCCGCCGCGATCCAGTCGGCCCAATCGAGCAGCCGTTCCGCGCGGGCCAGCGCGAGCGCGGCGAGCCCCGTGACGCACGGCGTGCCGTTGACCAGGCTCAACCCTTCCTTCGCACCGAGCACGAGCGGCTCGCGGCCGATGCGGCGCAGCGCCTCGGCGCCGCCGATGCGTTCGCCGCGATGGCACGCATGGCCGTGCCCGATGCAGACGAGCGCGACGTGCGCCATGTGGGTCAGATAGCCGACCGAGCCGTGCGCCGGCACCTCCGGCAGGCAATCGTGCTCGAGCAGCGCGACGAGCTGGTCGACGACGTCGGCATGGACGCCCGAATGCCCGTGCGCGAAATTGTTGATCGCGGCCGCGACGATCGCGCGCGTTTCGGCCGCGCCGAGCGGCATGCCGACGCCGACCGCGTGACTCATCAGGATGTTGCGCGACAGCGTGCTCTGCTGTGCCGGCGACACGATCACGTCGCACAGCGCGCCCACGCCGGTATTGACGCCGTAAGCGCGAATCCCGCGCGCGACGATCTCGTCGACGAGTTCGCGCGCGGCAACGACACGCGCGCGTGCCTCGTCGGCCAGCGCCAGCGGCTCGCCGGCCGCCACCGCCGCAACCTGTCGCCAGTCGAGCGGCCGGGCCGCACGGAATACGGTCATGGCAGCCTCAGTTGGTGGTGCGGTCGTGGTGGCTCGACACGAATTGCCGGAAGCGCTCGGAGCACTGGCCGCCGAACAGGTCGTCGGGCGTGCCGTCCGAGTCGACTTCGCCCTGATGCAGGAACAGCACACGATTCGACACGTGCCGCGCGAAGCCCATTTCATGCGTGACGACCAGCATCGTGCGCCCCTCTTCCGCCAGCGAGCGCATCACGCGCAGCACTTCGCCGACCAGCTCCGGATCGAGCGCCGACGTCGGTTCGTCGAACAGCATCACCTTCGGATGCATCGCGAGCGCGCGGGCGATCGCGACGCGCTGCTGCTGGCCGCCCGACAGGTGCGCCGGATAGTAGCCGCGCTTGTCGGCGAGACCGACGCGCGCCAGCAGCGCCTCGGCCTCCTCGACCGCTTCGGCGCGGCTGCGCTTTTGTACGCGCAGCGGCCCCTCGACGAGGTTGTCGAGCACCGTCATGTGGGACCACAGGTTGAAGTTCTGAAAGACCATGCCGAGCTGGGAGCGGATCCGGTCGACCTGGCGCCGGTCGCTCGGATGCAGCTTGCCGTCGCGCGCGCGCTTCATCGCGAGCGTTTCCCCGGCGAGCGCGACGGAGCCGTCGTCGGGTGTCTCGAGCAGGTTCAGGCAGCGCAGGAACGTGCTCTTGCCCGAGCCGCTCGCGCCGAGGATCGAGATGACGTCGCCCTCATGCGCGTCGAGCGAAATGCCCTTCAGCACATGATGGTCGCCGAACGACTTGTGGATGTTCTTGACCGACAGCGCAACGGGAGCAGCGGTGTTCATCGGATTCTCCTGGAAAGGACGGGGACGCTCAGGGTGCGACGCGTTGAGGATTGCGCGTCGCCGCGGCGGGCGCACCGGTGGGCTTCGGCGCACGCAGGTGCCCGGAAAGCCGCCATTCGAGCGCGCCGAGCAGGCGCACGACGATGAAGTTCAGGCCCAGATAGATCACGGCGGCGCAGACGAACACCTCGGTCGTCCGATAGGTCTGCTGGATGATCTGCTGCGCGACGCCCGTCACTTCCCATACCGTGACGAGGCTCGCCAGCGCGGTCGACTTGACGAGCAGCACCGCTTCGGTCGAATACGCGGGCAGGCACTGGCGCAACGCGATCGGGCCGATCACGCGCCGCAGCAGCGCGAAGCCCGACAGGCCGATCGAATAGCCGGCCTCGATCTGCCCGACCGGCACGGCCATCAGCCCGCCGCGCAGGATCTCGGCCGTGTAGCCCGCCGTGCACAGCGCGAGCGACAGCACCGCGCAGACGTATGGCTCGCGCAGCAGCGGCCACATGAAGCTCTCGCGGATCACGCCGAACTGGCCGAGCCCGTAATACACGAGGAACATCTGGATCAGCAGCGGCGAGCCGCGAAACACGAGGATGTAGGCCCGCGCGAAGCGGTTCGGCAGCCAGCGCGGCGACACGCGCATCGTGACGATCACGAGCGACAGCAGGCCGCCGAGCACGAGCGATGCGAAGAACAGGCCGAGCGTGGTCGGTACGGCCGCGAGCAGCTGGCGCAGCGTATCGAAGAGAAAAGCGAAATCGAAGGACATGCACGTTCTCCGTCAGTTGCGCGCGAAATTGCGGCGGAACGACCGGCCGACAATCGCTTCCGCGCGGTTGAACACGCGGTTCGACACGCCCGTCATCAGCAGATACAACGCACCGCCCGCGACGAAGAACACGAAGTACTGGTGGGTCGAGTTGGCGGCGATCTGGCTCGTGCGCAACAGCTCGGCGAGCCCGGTGACCGAGATCAGTGCCGAGTCCTTGAGGCTCAGCTGCCACACGTTGCCGATCCCGGGCAGCGCGAAGCGCAGCACCTGCGGAACCAGGATGCGCCGCAGCACCATGCTGCGCGGCATGCCGATCGCGCGCGCCGCTTCGAGCTCGCCCTTCGACACCGCGAGCACCGCCGCGCGATACACCTCCGCCTGGTAGGCGCCCGAGATCATGCCGACCGCGAGCGCACCGATCACGAACGGCGGCACGCCGATGAAGCCTTCCGCGCCGAACCACTGGCCGACGGCCGTGACGAGCGTCGAGCCGCCGAAGTAGAACAGATAGATGACGAGCAGTTCGGGCACGCCGCGAAATACCGTCGTGTACAGGTCGCCGAGCAGGCGGGCGCTGCGATAGCGCGACAGCTTCGCCGCCGCGATCGCCGCGCCGATCACCGCGCCGACCGCGAGCGCGGCGAGCGTCAGCGCGACCGTCATCAGTGCGGCGAGCAGCAGCACACCGCCCCAGCCTTCGGTTCCGAAGCCGAGCATTTCGAGAATCGCCATGCGTGCCTCCCGGCAAGCGTTGAGTGAATCGGCAGGATGCGTGCCGCCGCGCGTCGTTCGAGTCGTTCGAGTCGCTCGCGCGGCGGCGGCGTGCTTACGGCGTGACGTCGGTCTTGAACCACTTGTCGGCCAGCTTCTTCACCGTGCCGTCCGCGAGTGCCGCGCCGATCGCCGTATCGAACTTCGTCTTCAGGTCGGCATCCTGCTTGCGGAACGCGAGCCCTTCGCCCGGCCCCCAGATCGGCCCGCCGAGCTTCGGCCCCGCGAGCACGATCGACGCGGTGTCCTTCTTCGTGTTGTTCGCCGCGTAGTACGTGACGTCGTCGAACGACGCATCGATGCGCCCGGCGACGAGGTCGAGGTCGCGTTCGGGCGAGGTCTTGTACACGCGAATCGACGCGATGTCCTTGAAGCTGTCGTTGATGAATTTCGTATAGACGGTGCCCGACTGGATGCCGATCGTCTTGCCCTTCAGCTGCTTGCGCAGCGCGTCGACGGTGGGCTTGTCCGCGTTCGCGTCACCCGTCAGCTTGACCATCGGCGCGCCGGGCGCGGCCTTCGGCAGGATCTTGGTATCGGTGACGGCGAACGTCGCGGGCGTCGCCGCATACGGACGCGAGAACAGCAGGATCTTTTCGCGCTCCGGCGTGATGGAAATCGCATCCATCAGGATATCGAACTTGCCGGCCTGCAGGCCGGGAATCATCCCGTCCCAGTCCTGCGCGACCATGTTGCACTGCACCTTGATCCGCTCGCACACGTTGGCGAGCAGCTCCGGTTCGAAACCGCCCAGCTTGCCGCCCGGCAGCGTGAGGTTCCACGGTGCGTAGCCACCTTCGAGCGCGACCGTCACCGTCTTCCATTCCTTCGCCTGCGCCGGTGCGCCGAGCGTTGCCGCCGCAGCCGCGATGACACCGATCGTCCTGATTGCCCACTTGATCCGCTTGCCGTTCACGAGATTTCTCCTTGCGTTGAGGTTCGTCATCCCTTCGGTGCTGCAGCAAGCCGCCTCAGGAATTTGTCTATACAAGCATGCAAGAAGAAAAACAGCGCGACAAGCAGCGATCAAAAAAAACCGGGTAAACGCGGGAAATCCCCTAATTTCGGGGCTCTGACGTGCCTCGTCGTGGGGAATTCAGGCACGCGTTTGGTGCATCTCGTACGATCCAATCGCAAGGATGACTAGACAAATTCCGGATTGGATCAGCGGGCGGCAAATGCGGGGAACCGGCCCGCGACGGACGCGGCGCGCTCGGGTGGTCACGCCTCGCAACGACGCTGGCTCGAACGGGAACGAAACTGATTCGGGCGGGCCGGCTGCCGATGAAACACGAGCGGCCCGTGAGTCAAACGGTTCGGCATCCTGCCTGAAATCGGCATTCGCGCAGAAGATCGCCCGAAGCCGGTATCGGACGCCAGGCTGGCGCAGCCGTCGCGGTCCGGCGACGGCTTGCAACCGGGCTGCTACGAATCCGCGCGGCCGCCGGCGATCTCGATCGACGTCTCCCAGCGGAAGTAGCCGGACACCGCACCGCCACGATCGAGCACGGCGAAATCGGCCGTGCACGTGGTGGCGCCCACAGCCAGCACGTCGCTGCGCCAGTAATGGTCCGGCATCGGCCGGCACTGCGGATGGAGCAGGTCGTCGTCGGACGGCACCGGCGTCGCGGCGTCGCGTACCTGCGCTTCGATCGGCGCGACGATGCCGGCGTCCCGCAAGGCGAACCGGATGAACAGGACGCTCACTTCGGCACGCAGCGCCAGCGCCGTTTCGCGCAGGCGGAGCTGGTCGCCCGGCGACAGGCCGGCAAAGAGCCGGCTGTCGTTGCGGCCGAGCGGCCCGGTGTCGCCGGGACTCACCACGTAGATGTGCCGGCCGTCGATCACGGTCGGCGCATCGGCGTTCCGGCTCGCATCGGGATAGGCCGACAGCAGCGTGACGGCATCGACGATCGCAAGCACATCGCAACGAAGACCAGGCATGGCGCTTCCTCCGGAACGGGACAATGACGCAGGCGACCGTCGCGCGGCCGCCCGCCTGCCGAGATCAGTTGTGGATCGAGATGAACGGGTCCCACTGATAGCAACCCAGCGACTGGCAGTTGCGATCGATGATCTGGAAGTAGAAGTGGTAGGTGACGCGGCCTTCCGACAGCGTTTCCGACGACCAGTAGTAGTTGTCCACCTTCTGGCAGGTCGGCGTCGACGGCGAGCTCGGGTTCGGAATCGGGATCGATGCGGTGGCCTTGCGCGGCGTCGGCGTCGAAATCAGGTCGCGGCCCTGGTTGGCGATGAAGCCGTAGAAGACCACCTGCTTCTCGAAGCCCAGCGACAGGCTCGTTTCGCGCCATCGGATCAGGTCGCCGACCTGGGCTCGCAGGTCTAGTTCGCCGCCTGCCTGCCCGGACACGACGTTGTCCTGGTTCGTGACCATGTACACGTGCTTCCAGTCGATCAGCGTCGGGTTTTTCGGATCCCGGCTGGGATTCGGATATTTCTGGAGAATGGTTTCGGTATCGATCGAGACGAGCACATCGGTAACGCGTGACATAGAAGCTCCCGTTCAGGTAGATGGGTTGCCGGTGCGTGGACCGTTCCATGCGACCTTCGATCACCGATCGGGTGATCGATTCGCACGAAACCTTGAAAACATCAATTTGTCCCGCGACTCGAATTTACATCGAGCGGTTAATCCAATGAACCTGTAAATGCTGACAGTTCTCGATTATTTTTTATAAGGACGTCAATTTGTGAAAACAATATTCCGGATTGAATCGATATTTCACATGATTTTCAATACTGCAAAATCGGCGCATCCGGGGCGAAGCCTTCGCCGGACACGGGGGAGCGCGGTTCAAATGCGGCAAGCACGCGTCAGGCGGGGCGCAGACCCAACAAGGAGTATTTCAGCGTTTCAATAATATTTTTATTAACGCCGCCATTTTCCGGGACGAACGCGCGACCTTGATGCGCATATATGTGAATTGAATCTCGCATTTCACGCAAAACAGAAACAAAAAGACTCGCGCGAATCGAATCCAACCTCGCCATTACCGAACCACACGTGTAACGGGATTATTTCATCTCGCATTCCACCGCGAGAGATCAAGAAAAAATCCGCAGCAAAACGACTGACGACAAATGTTCGCACTCGTGCGTGGCCGGGATCCCGTCATGCAGTCGCACTGATCACGCCCGGTACGAGATCCCGGGCGCGCACGCGCACCCGGCCTCCCCGCTACTCGACATTGTCCGCGACGTCCGTCATCCGGATCATGTGCGGCTTGACGCCTTCGTCGTCCGCGGCCACCGCTTCCTTCGGATGGATCAGCGCTTCGAGCCGCGCCTTCGTTGCAATGAACTCGGGCGTATTGACCTGCGCATAATCGCGCGGCCGCGGCACCGGCACCTCGATCAGTTCCTGCACGCCGCCCGGGTTCGCCTTCAGCACCAGAATCCGGTCCGCCAGGAAGATCGCCTCGTCGAGGTCGTGCGTGATGAACAGGATCGTCACGTCGATATTGCGCCAGATGTCGAGCAGGTGGGTCTGCATCCGCGCACGCGTCTGCGCGTCGAGCGCGCCGAACGGCTCGTCCATCAGCAGGATCCGCGGTCGGTTCGCGAGCGCGCGGGCAATCGCCACGCGCTGCTTCATCCCGCCCGACAACTGGTGCGGATACACGTCGGCGAAACGCGTCAGCCCGACGAGATCGAGCCACTGCAGCGCCTCGCGCTCGGCCTCGCCGCTGCTGCTGCCGTTCATGCGCAGGCCGAACATCACGTTCTTCTTCACGGTGAGCCACGGAAACAGCGTATAGCCCTGGAACACCATCCCGCGGTCGGCGCCCGGCCCCTGCACGGGCTTGCCGTCCAGCAGCACCTCGCCGCTCGTCTGCGCGTCGAGCCCGGCCAGGATGCGGATCAACGTCGACTTGCCGCAGCCGGACGGGCCGATCACGCACACGAACTCGCGCCGGTGCGTGCGGAAGCTGATGTCGTCGAGCGCGACGCACTCGCCCTGCGGCGTCGCGAAACGCTTGCCGACATGGCGCACGTCGAGAATCACGTCGCGGGTTTTCAGCCGCGCGAAGCGCTCGCGCACCGCGTCGGATTGAATCAGGTAATCGGGAACGGCTTGCGGATTCTGCATGATGCCCTCTGCGAAAATCGGTCGATGGATGCGCGTCGACGGGTGTCACGCCTTCAGCGTGCGATCCCACGGAAACAGCTTGCGGCCGAGCAGCCCGAGCACGATGTCGGTGCCGAGGCCGATGATCCCGATCATCAGGATCGCCGCGTATACGTTGTCGAAATGCTGGTAGCGGGCCTGCTGGCTGATGTACCACGTGATGCCCGAACTCGTGCCGACGAGTTCGGCGACGATCAGGTAGGTCCACGCCCAGCCGAGCAGGATCCGCTGGTCGCGATACAGGTCCGGCAGCACGCCTGGAATCACGACGTGCGTGAGCAGCTTCAGCTTCTTCGTGCCGAGCGTCATCGCCGCCTCGAACAACCCGTATTCGAGCTTGCGCGTCGTGTTCGCGATGATCAGCACCTGCTGGAACAACGTGCCGATCACGATGATCGCGATCTTCGGCGCGTCGTAGATGCCGAGAATCGCGACCATCAGCGCGCCGAACGCCGGCGCCGGCAGGTAGCGGAAGAACTCGAGGAACGGCTCCTGCAGCCGCGCGAGCGCACTGAAGGTGCCGCAGACGATGCCGAGCGGCACGCCGATCGCGGACGAGATCACGAAGCCCCAGAAGATGATCCGGATGCTGTGCCACAGGCTCTCGTGCAGCCACACGCCGTCGCGCGATGCGGGCGGCGTCGTGAATGCCGTGTAGAACGCGCGCAGCACCTGGTGCGGCGCGGGCAGGTAGACCGGGTTCGCGCGCACGCCTTCGGGCACGGCCGCGTGCGTCGCACGCGCATGCGCGAGCTCGTCGTCGAACACGTCGCGGTCGATCTGCATGCCGGCCTGGAAATAGTCGACGCTCCCGGGATTGGTGATGCGCATCTGCGGATGCCAGACGAACGGCACATAGCTGATCAGGCACCAGACGGCGCACGGCAGCAGGAACGACGCGAGGCCGAGCGTCCATTTGCCGCGCGTCGTCAGTTCGCGGCGCACGGCCAGCCAGCCGGTCGTGTTGCGGGTCATTGACATGGGAATCTCCGTATCGTTGCGGGTGCCGGTCGCGCGACGCCGTGGGGCCACGCGCGACCGGGCGTTCATTGCAATGCGCCGCCGGCGGTCTGGGCGCGGTAGGCCCGCCAGCCGCCGAAGCGCGTGATGTCCTGCGCATCGTCGAGCGCCGCGCTTTCGCACAGGAAACCCTGCACCCGCGAGCCGTCCGCGAGCGTCAGCGTGCCGATGCCGAGCGGCGCCGCGATCCCGGCGACGAAGCTGCCGTACGCGTCGACCGGCATCTCCCAGATCTCGACCGCGATCGGCGCGCCACCGTCCGGCACGCGCACGAGGCCCGGCTTGGCGACGCCGCCGCTGGCCGCCGCGGACAGCGCGTAGAGGCGATAGGCGGCGGCCGTCGTCGTCGCGGCGACGAAACGCGCGCCCCGATCCGTGAGCTGCCCGTTCAGCGGCTCGCCACGCAGATGCGCGCCGACGACGGCCACGCGCACGACACCGGACGACGCGTTGGAAGACGCGTTGGACGACACGTTGAACGACGCGTTGGACGACTCGTTGGACAGCACGCCGGACGACACATCGGACGACGCGCCAGACGATGCGCCAAACGACACACCGGACGATGCGCCGGGCGCAGGCGCCGCCGGCACTGACGCCCCGGCATCGCCGACAACCGCATCGCCGACGCCCGCATCGCCGCCCGCGACGGCGCCGCCGCCCCACGCCTGCGCGAGATCCAGCAGCCGCGCATCGTCGTGCGCGCGGCAGACGAACGTGATCCCGAACGGCAAGCCCGCATGCCGTCCGCTTTCGCACGTGCCGGCCGGTACCGCGATCGCCGACAGGTCGAGCAGGTTGACGAAATTCGTGTAGTAGCCGAAGCGCGAGTTGACGCCGATCGGGTCGGCTTCGAGCGCGTCGACGGTCGCGGTCGTCGCCGAGGTCGGCATCACGATCGCATCGAGCCCGCCCCATGCGCGATCGGCCTCGACGCGCAGCGTCGCGAGCCGGTCGAATGCCGCGAACGCATCGGCCGCGCTGAAACGCGACGCACCGCCGACGATCTCGCGGATCACCGGATGCAGCGCATCGGGTTCCCGCGCGGCGAATGCGCCGATCGCGGCGAGCCGCTCGGCCACCCACGGGCCTTCGTACAGCAGCCGCGCGGCGGCCAGGAACGGGGCGAAGTCGATCTCGACGACCCGCGCGCCGGTCGCGCGCAGGCGTTCGAGCGCCACGCCCCACGCCGCGCGATACGATTCGTCGCCGAAGAACTCGAGCTGATCGGCACGCGGCACGCCGAAGCGCAACTGCGCGAGCGGCCGCCCCGGATGCGCGCGCAGTCCGCTAGCGCCCGGCAGCGGCTGCCACGCGCGCCCGTACGGATCGCCTTCGGTCACGCCATGCGCGACGTCGAACACGGCCCGCGCATCGGCCGGCGAGTGCGCGAACACCGACACGCAATCGAGCGAGCGGCAGGCCGGCACGACACCGAGCGTACTCACCACGCCGCGGGTCGGCTTGAGCCCGACGAGGCCGTGGAACGCGGCCGGCACGCGCCCGGAGCCGGCCGTATCGGTGCCGAGCGAGAAGGTCGCGACGCCGAGCGCGACCGCCACCGCCGACCCGGAACTCGACCCGCCCGACGCATAGCGCGGATCGAGCGCATTGCGGCACGCGCCGTAAGGCGAGCGCTGCCCCGAGAGCCCGGTCGCGAACTGGTCGAGATTGGTCTTGCCGACGGGAATCGCGCCGGCCGCGATCAGCCGCTCGACGACGGGCGCGCTGCGTGCGGGCGTGTACGCATAAGCCGGACAGGCCGCCGTCGTCGGGATGCCCGCGAGGTCGATGTTGTCCTTGATCGCGAACGGCACGCCGTACAGCGGCAGCGTCGCGATGTCGCGCCCGGCGAGCGCGTCGGCATACCGCGCCATCTCCGCGCGCGACAGCGGCCGGATCCACGCGTGATGCGGGTCGCCCGCGTCCAAATGCGCGGCGATCGCGTCGACGAGCGCATGCGGCGTCAGGTCGCCCGCTTCATAGCGCGCGCGCAGCGCGGCAATCGAGCGCAGCCCGGGCAGGAGGGAGCGTTCCGTCGTGTTCATGCGACCTCCTCGGCAGCGCCCGCCTTCATCACCATCAGCCGCTGGCCGGCCACCACCGCCGCGCCCGGCGCGCAATCGATCGTCTCGATCGTGCCGTCTTCCGTTGCCGTCACCGCCACCTCCATCTTCATCGACTCGACGATCGCGACGACCTGTCCTTCGGTCACGCGCTCGCCGGCTTCGACCAGCACCTTCCACACGCTGCCCGACACGTCCGCGGCAATCGCCCGCTGCGTGTCGTCGAGCACGCCCGCCGCGCGCGCCGCCTGCCCGTCGCCCGGCTCCGCTTCGCCGACGTATTCCGCCTGCCCGGCCGCCCGCCATCGCTCGCGCTCGGCTTCGAACGCGGTTTGCTGCGCGGCCTTGAACGTCGCGATCGAATCGGCCTCGTCGCGCAGGAAGCGGTTGTATGCGCCCAGATCGAACACGGATTCCTCGATCCTCAGCGCTGCACGGCCCGCGATGAAATCCGCGCGCAGTGCGGTCAGCTCGGCTTCGCTGACTTCGTAGAAGCGGATCTCGTCGAAGAAGCGCAGCAGCCACGGCTTGCCGGCCTCGAATTCGCGCGTGGTGCGGTGGCGGTTCCACATCTGCACGGTCCGGCCGACGAACTGGTAGCCGCCGGGCCCTTCCATCCCGTACACGCACAGATACGCGCCGCCGATGCCGACCGCGTTCTCCGGCGTCCAGGTGCGCGCGGGGTTGTACTTCGTGGTCACCAGCCGGTGCCGCGGATCGATCGGCGTCGCGACCGGCGCGCCGAGATAGACGTCGCCGAGCCCCATCACCAGGTAGCGCGCGTCGAACACGATGCGCTTGACGTCGTCGATGCTCGCCAGCCCGTTGATGCGCCGGATGAACTCGATATTGCTCGGGCACCACGGCGCATCGGGCCGCACCGACTGCATGTAGCGCTCGATCGCGACGCGCGTCGACGGGTCGTCCCACGACAGCGGCAGATGCACGATGCGGTTCGGCACGCGCATGTCGGCCACGTCGGGCAGTTCGCGCTCGGCTGCCTGCAGATGCGCGAGCAGCGTGGCGAGCGGCAGCGTCCGCGCGTCGAACTGCACCTGCAGCGAACGAATCCCCGGCGTCAGGTCGAGCATGCCGGGCAGCCGGTGCGCGTCGAGCCAGCACATCAGCGCATGCACGCGAAAGCGCAGGTTCAGGTCGAGCACGAGCGGCCCGTATTCGACCAGCACGTTGCGATCGCCGGAGCGCCGGTACACCACGCCGATGCCGCCGCCGGCCGCAGGATCGCGATGCAGCACGCAATCGTCCGGCGCGCCGGCGCAAGCCGCCGGCACGACCGCGGCAGCGGCAGGCGCGGGCGACACGCGGGCGCGCACGAACTGCACGGTGTCGCCCGGCCGCAACTGCCCGAGCTTCCACAACTCGTCGCGCACGACCGTCACCGGGCACACGAAGCCGCCCAGGCTCGGACCGTCGGGGCCCAGGATCACCGGCATGTCGCCGGTGAAATCGACCGCACCGATCGCATACGCGTTGTCGTGGATGTTCGACGGATGCAGGCCCGCCTCGCCGCCGTCCACCCGCGCCCATTGCGGCTTCGGGCCGATCAGCCGCACGCCGGTGCGGCTGGAGTTGTAATGGACCGTCCACTGCGTGCCGTAGAGCATCGCGATGTCGTCGGGCGTGAAGAAGTCCGGCGTGCCGTGCGGACCGTCGAGCACGCCGAGCGTCCATGCGTGCGTCAGCGCGGGAACCTCGGTCGCGGCCAGCGTCGCGCCCGCGTCGCCGCGCCCCGCGTCCGCGTGCAGATGCAGCACGTCGCCCTTGCGCAGCGCGCGCCCCGCGTGACCGCCGAACTGGCCGAGCGTGAAGGTCGCCTTGCTGCCGAGATAGTCGGGCACCTGCAGCCCGCCCTTCACGGCCAGGCATGCGCGCACGCCCGCGCCGGTCACGCCGCCGAGCTTGAGCACCGCGCCGGGCCGCGCGCGCAGCACCTGCCAGAACGGCGCGGGCTCGCCGTCGAGCGTGGCCGCGAGCGGCGCGCCGCCGAGCACGAACAGCGTCGCCGTGTTGAAGCGCAGCGTCGCGCCGACCATCGTGAATTCCAGCCCGGCCGCATCGCGCGCGTTGCCGAGCAGCGCGTTCGCGAGGTCGAACGCGCGATCGTCCATCGGCCCGGACGGCGGCACGCCGACGCTCCAGTAGCCGACCCGCCCGGGGGCCTGCTGCACGGTGGTCTGCACGCCGCCGTCGAGCACGTCGATCGTGTGCGGCGCGAACGCGAAGCGCGACAGGAATGCCGTCGTCGGCGCGCCGCGCGCGAACGTGTCCGAGCCGGCGATCGCGCGCAGGTAGTCGAGGTTGGTCTCGATCCCGTACAGCTCGGTACGCGCGAGCGCGGCCTGCAATGCGGCCAGCGCGTCGCGCCGCGTATCGCCGCGCACGATCAGCTTCGCGAGCAGCGGATCGTAATGCGCGCTGATCTCGGTGCCCGCTTCGATCCAGCCGTCGACGCGCACGTCGTCCGGAAACGCGACGTGCGTGAGCAGGCCGGCGCTCGGCAGGAACTGCTTGTGCGGATCCTCCGCATACAGCCGCACCTGGATGCTCGCGCCGCGCGGCGCGACCGCGAGCGTGTCGAGCGGCGGCAGGTCGCCTTCGGCCTGCAGGATCATCCATTCCACGAGATCGACGCCCGTCACCGCTTCGGTCACGCAATGCTCGACCTGCAGGCGCGTATTCACCTCGAGGAAATAGAACTGGCGCGCGTTCGCGTCGAACACGAATTCGACGGTGCCGGCCGATGCGTAGCCGACCGCGCGGGCGAGCCGCACCGCGCTCGCGTGCAGCGCGTCGCGCTCGGCATCGGTCAGGTCCGGCGCGGGCGTTTCCTCGATCACCTTCTGGTTGCGGCGCTGCACCGAGCAATCGCGTTCGCCGAGCGCGATTGCGCCACCCCGGCCGTCGCCGAAGATCTGCACTTCGATGTGCCGCGCGTGTTCGACGAACTTCTCGAGATAGACGCCCGCATGCGCGAAGTTCGCGTTGCCGAGCCGCACGACGGATTCGAACGCTGCCTCGAGCTGCGCGGCATCGCGGCAGAGCGACATGCCGATCCCGCCGCCGCCGGCGGTGCTTTTCAGCATCACCGGATAGCCGATCGCGCCGGCTTCGGCGAGCGCCGTCGCCACGTCGTCGAGCAGGCCCGTGCCCGGCAGCAGCGCGACGCCCTGTGCGGCGGCGAGCGCGCGCGCGGTGTGCTTGAGGCCGAACGCGCGCATGTGATCGCCGTGCGGGCCGATGGAGCGCAGGGCCGCCGCTTCGCATGCATCGGCGAAGCCCGCATGCTCGGACAGGAAGCCGTAGCCGGGATGCACGGCCTGCGCGCCGGTCTCGCGCGCGGCGGCGAGGATCGCCGCGACGTTCAGGTAGCTGTCGGCGGCCGGCGCCGGCCCGACCCGCACGGCTTCGTCGGCGAGCGCCACGTGACGCGCGTCGCGATCGGCGTCCGAATAGATCGCGACCGACGCGATGCCGAGCCGCTTCAGCGTGCGGATCACGCGGCATGCGATTTCGCCGCGGTTCGCGACGAGGACTTTGGCGAATCTCATGCGGCCTCCCGCGAACGATGGCGAGCGTGGGCGAGGTTCATTCGGCCTCCCAGATCGTGAGGCGCACGGGCGTCGGGTTGTAGCCGTTGCACGGGTTGTTGAGCTGCGGGCAGTTCGAGATCAGCACCGTGACGTCCATCTCCGCGCGCATCTCGACGTACTTGCCGGGCGCGGAAATGCCGTCCTCGAACGTGAGCCCGCCGAGCGGCGTGACGGGCACGTTCATGAAGAAGTTGACGTTGCCGACGAGGTCGCGCTTGCCGAGCCGCGCACCCGCGCCGCACGTGCAGTGCGCGATCGCGTTGAGGAAGCTGTCGCGGCAGTTGTGCATGTAGCGCTTGTCGAGCGCATAGCGCACGGTGTTGCTCTCGGCCGCGCACGCGCCGCCGAGCGTGTCGTGGCGCCCGCACGTGTCGGCGACGATCGTCACCATCGGATTGCCCCGGCTGGACAGCAGCACGCTGCCCGCGCTCAGGTACAGGTTGCGCTGCGCGCGAATCGTGTCCTGCGCGCTGTAGCGCTCCTCGGTGTCGTCGGTGCGGTAGAACAAGGTGTCGACCGCCTGGTTGCCTTCCAGGTCGAGGATACGGAAGACCTGGCCGCGTTTCAGGTCGTGCAGCCACGGTTCGCCCGCGTTCAGCGTGGTGTCGTGGATCGCGTCGCGCGGGTCGAGACGGCTTTCGATGATCGGCATGGTCCGGCTCCTTACGCGAACAGGCGGTCGGTGTTGGTGAAGCCGCGCATGTTCTCGGCACACGCGCGCCGGCACGGGTCGTCCTCGGGCGCGGCGCCGTCCGCCGGATACGCGCGGTACGCGATCAGCTTCACGGGCTTCGGCGCATAGTCCGGCCGCGGATCGAGCGGATGCGGCGCGGTCGAGAACGCCGCGAGCGTGTTCATCTCGAAGCGCAGGTCGAGCGCGCTGCCGGCCGGCGAATGTCCGGCGACGAAATCGAGCGTGCCGTCGTCGCGCGTGTCGAGCCGGCTGAAGAAGTTGACGTTCGCGGCGAGATCGCGCGCCGACAGTCCGTATTTCGCGAGTTCGAGCACGAGGCTGTCGCGGCCGTTGCGGATCATCGCGTTGCGATCGGCCTGGTACGAGCTCGTGCCGTACTTGTGCGCGAACAAGCGCGCATCGCCGACGCCGCCGAGCGGGTCGTGCCAGCCGAGCGTGTCGGCCGTGATCGACGCGATCACGCGCCCCATGTCCGTGTACAGCGCATGGCCGCGCGTGAGATGCGCGGTGTGCTGCGCCTTCAGCGTATCGGCCATGTTGTAGCGTTCGAGCGGGTCTTCCTGGCGATGAAACACGGCGGACAGGTTCGCGCCGCCGTCGACGTCGACGAGGCGCAGCGCGAGGCCGCGGCGCAGGATGCCGGACCAGTGGGTTCCCGCGGGAATCAGCGTTTCCCACACGACGTGCGGCGGCGGGGCAAGGAGGGCTTGGGGGCTCGGCGACATGGCGGCTCCGTGGAGGGTTGGACAAAAGGCGTGAGAGGGCGACCGAACGACATCGCGACCTCCCGGGCTTTTATCCCTCCGTGGAGCCTCGCCGTTTCCTCGAAGCGAGGCGAAGGCAAGACCGGATTGCTCTCGGACCAGTCATCGCGCGGCGCGAACGCCGCACGACCGGAACCCTAGCGATCCTGAAGATGATGCAAATTGCTTCGCACCTCTCGAGCGTCAATCTAGCGAGTTGCGTGCCAGCCGCCGCGCAATGACCACACGACGACCGCGCAACGACCGCACGACGCGGCACGACGGCGCGACGACCCGCGGCATGCACGAATCGGTGGCGGCGGCGGCTTGCCCTCGCAGCGGGCGTGCGGCGCACCATGCGCATGCGATCGCGCACCGGCGCAGTGCGGATGGTGCGCACCTGCGCCGCGCGTTCGGCAATGGCATGGGCATTGCTGAACGGATGCATCGTCACTCGATATCTCACGCGTCATGAACAAGCTCGACCTGCTCCGGCGCGCATTGAGCGCGCTGTTCTCCGCCCGCTTCATCGAACTTCAGCGCGCCGCGCGGCGCCGTTGAATCGCGTGGCCGCGTGCCATTGGCACGCTTCTCGCTCGGCATGACGCCGAGAGGTGCGGCAGCGTCGCATCTTAGGGGTGCTAGGGTTCCGGTTCATCGAACGTCTGGTCCGAGAGCAGCCCGGCGCGGGTGCGTCCGATCGCGAGACCGGACGCACCCGTGCTACACGGCGGGACAAAAGCCCGGGAGATTGGCGATGGCAACGGCCGTCGCGCCTCTCCGTGGCCGCTTCGTTCGTTCCGCATCCGCAGGAACCGGCCACGCGGCCGGACCGCGCACAGGCACGGTCCGAATCGACGATCCCGATCCCGGTCTCCTGGAGAACAACGATGACCCGTCCCGCCCTGGCGTTCCGCCGCCTGCCGTCCCTCCGTTTCGTCCGTCATGCATTGGGGGCCGCCGTCACGGCCGCCGCGCTGTTGACGGCGCCCGCCGTGCACGCGGCCGCGCCGCTGAAGATCGGCTACAGCGACTGGCCCGGCTGGGTCGCGTTCCAGGTCGCGCTCGACAAGGGCTGGTTCAAGGAAGCCGGCGTCGACGTCGACTTCGAATGGTTCGATTATTCGGCGTCGCTCGACGCGTTTTCCGCGGGCAAGCTCGACGCGGTCGCGGCGACCAACGGCGATGCGCTCGTCACCGGCGCGGCCGGCGCGAAGAACGTGATGATCCTGCTGACCGACTATTCGGCCGGCAACGACATGATCGTCGCGAAGCCGCCGCTGCGCACCGTCGAAGGCCTGAAGGGCAAGAAGGTCGGCGTCGAGCTCGGCCTGGTCGATCACCTGCTGCTCGAAACCGCGCTGCAGAAGCACGGGCTCAAGGACGGCGACGTCACACTCGTGAATGCGAAAACCAACGAACTGCCGCAGGTGCTCGGCTCGTCGTCCGACATCGCCGCGGTGGCCGCCTGGCAGCCGAACGCGGGCGAGGCGCTGAAGCGCGCACCGGGCGCACGGGCGATCTTCACGTCGGCGGATGCGCCGGGGCTGATCTACGATGCGATCACGGTCGCGCCGGCGAGCCTCGCCGCGCGCCGGGCCGACTGGGCGAAGGTGGTCAAGGTCTGGTACCGCTGCGTCGCGTACATCAACGACCCGAAGACGCAGGCCGACGCGGTCAGGATCATGTCCGCGCGTGTCGGGCTCGCGCCGGAACAATACCTTCCGCTGCTGAAGGGCACGCACCTGCTCGACGAGGCTGCCGCGAAGCGTGCGTTCCGCAAGGGCGACGGGCTCGACTCGATCTATGGCTCGACGCGCAACGCGAATGCGTTCAACGTGCGTAACGCCGTGTACAAACAGTCGCAGGACGTCGACGCGTATATCGATCCGCGCTTTAGCGAGCCGCACTGACCGTCGCGGGCTCGCTTGCAGGCCGGGCCGGGCCGGGCATGCCGGTGACGGGTCCGGCCCGGCAACCACGGACATCCGGTCACGCGCGTGACCGATGGAGATCGAAGCAGCAGTACGCGGGGAATCGTGCGCGGGCCGAACGGTTCCCGCGCATGCCGACCGCTCGCCGCGGCAAGCGTCCGGCCGTCGGCGAGCCTCGACGCCGCCATGCACGGCGCTCATGCGCTGCATGAAAACTTATCGATTGTTGGCAGCGCCGATCGACCCCGACAATCCGCTTCATGCCCGTTGCTTGCGGTACGGGCCACTCCCCCTCCCAATCGGCACGTCACGATCCATGAACCATCCCGCCCCTGTCTCCTGCATTGCCGAGGCCTGCGCGGCCACGGCCGCCCCGTTCCATTCACGCCCCCGCACCTGCGGCGAAGCGCTCGTCGACCTCCTCGAACGCCAGGGTGTCGAATGCGTGTTCGGCATTCCCGGCGTGCATACCGTCGAGCTCTATCGCGGCCTCGCCGCATCGTCGATCCGTCACGTGACGCCGCGCCACGAACAGGGGGCCGGATTCATGGCCGACGGCTATGCCCGCGTCACCGGCCGGCCGGGCGTCTGCTTCATCATCACCGGGCCGGGGATGACCAATATCGCGACCGCGATGGCACAGGCCTACGCGGACTCGATTCCGATGCTGGTGATCTCGAGCGTCAACGCGCGGCGCGAACTCGGCAGCGGCGACGGCCGCCTGCACGAGCTGCCGTCGCAGCGCGACGTGTTCGCCGGGCTCACCGCGTTCTCGCACACGCTGCTCGACGCGGCCGACTTGCCGCAGGTCCTCGCGCGCGCCTTCGCGGTGTTCGAAAGCGCGCGTCCGCGGCCCGTGCATATCGAGATCCCGCTCGACGTGATCGTGATGCCGGCGCCCGCGCTGCCCGCCGCGCCGCTCGCGCTGCCCGCGCGCCCCGCGCCGGATGCGAACGCCCTTGCGGCAGCCGCCGACCTGCTCGCGCAGGCCCGGCGGCCGCTGATCCTGGCCGGCGGCGGCGCGATCCACGCCGCGACGGAACTGCGCGAACTCGCCGAACGCCTGCACGCGCCCGTCGCGCTGACGATCAACGCGAAGGGCCTGCTACCGGCCGGCCACCCGTTGCTGATCGGCTCCACCCAGTCGCTGCCGGCCACGCGCGCGGCGATCCGCGAGGCCGACGTGGTGCTCGCGGTCGGCACCGAACTCGGCGAAACCGATTACGACGTCACGTTCGACGGCGGCTTCGCGATCGACGGCCGGGTGATCCGCATCGACATCGACGCGCAACAGCTGATGCGCAATGCGCGCGCGGAAATCGCCATCGCCGGCGATGCGCGGCTGGCGCTCGGCGCGCTGTCGACCCGCCTGCACGAACGGCCGGCGCCGGCACCCGAGCCCGGCTGGGGCGCGCCGCGGGTGGCCGCCGTGCGCGCCGCGATCGCGGCCGGCCACGACGGCGCCGCGCGTGCCCAGGCACGGCTGATCGACACCATCGTCGCCGCGCTGCCCGGCGCGATCATCGCCGGCGATTCGACGAGCCCCGTCTACGTCGGCAATTTCACGCACGATGCGCCGGCACCGCGCAGCTGGTTCAATTCGTCGACCGGCTACGGCACGCTCGGCTACGGGCTGCCCGCCGCGATCGGCGCAAAGCTCGCCGCGCCTGCGCGGCCCGTCGTGTGCCTGATCGGCGACGGCGGCCTGCAGTTCACGCTGCCGGAGCTCGCGAGCGCGGTCGAGGCTCGCGTGCCGGTGATCGTGATCGTCTGGAACAACCGCGGCTACGGCGAGATCCGCAAATACATGGTCGAGCGCGACATCACGCCGGTCGGCGTCGATCCGTATACGCCCGATTTCCAGACGCTCGCACGCGGCTTCGGCTGCGCGGCGCAGGCGGCCGCGACGCCCGACGCGCTGGCCGACGCGCTGCGCGATGCGACGGCACGCCCGATGCCGACCGTGATCGAAATCGACGAGGCAACCTGGTTCGGTCAGGTGCGGCCATGAGCACGACGCCCGATCTCGCGTTCGATCCGCCGCTGCACACGCGCCATTTCATCGACGGTACGTGGCGCACGAGCTTCGGCGGCGCGACGCTACCCGTCGTCGACCCGTCGACGGAAATGATCATCGCCGACGTAAGCGCAGGCGGCGAGGCAGACGTCGAGCGTGCCGTGCAAGCAGCATCGCGCGCGTTTCCCGGCTGGAAACGCACGACCGGCGCCACGCGCGCGGCGCTGCTGCGTGCCATCGCGCGCGGCGTCGACGCACGGCGCACGCGGCTCGCGACACTGCAGTCGCTCAACAACGGCAAGCCGTTCGCCGAAGCCGAGATCGACGTCGCCGACGTGATCGCCACCTTCGACTACTACGCGGGCCTCGCGGATGCCCTCGACACCGACGGCGAAACCGAGATCGCGCTGCCCGGCGGCGACCATCGCGCGTGGATCCGGCGCGAACCGGCCGGCGTCGCCGCGCTGATCGTGCCGTGGAATTTCCCGATGGTCACGACCGCATGGAAGCTCGCGCCCGCGCTCGCCGCCGGCTGCACCGTCGTGCTGAAGCCGTCCGAGATCACGCCGCTGCCCGAGCTCGAACTCGCCGCGATCGTCGCCGACGCGGGCCTGCCGCCCGGCGTGCTGAACGTCGTGACGGGCACCGGCCACGAGGTCGGTGCCCGGCTGTGCGCGCATCCGCTCGTCGCGAAGGTGTCGTTTACCGGCAGCACGGCGGTCGGCGCGCAGGTCATGAAGACGGCCGCGGACACGATCAAGGGCGTCGGTCTCGAACTCGGCGGCAAATCGTCGATCGTCGTGTTCGACGACGCCGACCTCGATCACGCGGTCGAACTGATCGCGGGCGGCGGCCTGTTCAACGCCGGGCAGATGTGTTCGGCGACCTCGCGCGTGCTCGTGGCCGCCCCGCTCGCCGATGACCTGATCGCGCGCCTCGCGCGACGGATCGAGACGACCGTCGTCGGCCCGCCGTTCGCACCCGGCGTGCAGATGGGCCCGCTGACGAACCGCGCGCAATACGAACGCGTGCAGCGCCACATCGCGCAGGGCCGCGCCGACGGCGCGCGGCTCGTGACGGGCGGCGACGCGCTCGCCGGCCCCGGCTACTTCATCCGGCCCGCGCTGTTCGCCGACGTGCCGGCCGGCTGCGCGCTATGGCGCGACGAGATTTTCGGGCCGGTGCTGTGCGTGCGCGCGTTCGACGCCGAGGACGACGCGATCGCGGCCGCCAACGATACCGAATACGGGCTCGTCGCAACCGTCGTCACCCGCGACGCCGCGCGCGGCAGGCGGGTCGCCAATGCGCTCGAGGCGGGCGTCGTGTGGATCAACACGCCGCAACTGATCTATCCGCAAACCTCATGGGGCGGCTACAAGCGCAGCAGCGTCGGGCGCGAGCTTGGCCCGTTCGGGCTGGCTGCCTTCCAGGAGATCAAGCAGGTCATGACGGCGGCCCGCTGAGGCCGGCGACCCATGCGTTTATGTCATGGCGCGCATGCGGATATTTCGTTTGTTGCGGAAATTTGACCTCCCTACAGTTCATCCAACCCCCGCGCCGCCATCCGGCGACCGGCATCGAACCACACGGCATCGTTCATCAGGAGACGGCCATGCAACACTTCAAGGCGGGCAGAAGGCAGGTGATCAAAACCCTCGGCACGGCACTCGCCGCATCCGCCATTCCGATGCCGTTCATCAGGACTGCGAAGGCTCAGTCGAGCAGCTTCGCGGGCAAGACGCTGCGCCTGCTCACCTGGTCCGACGATACCGGCGCGGCCGCGCTGCGCAACATCGCGGAAACCTTCAGCAAGCAGACGGGCGCGCGCGTGATCGCCGATCGCGCGGACGGCACGTCGGGGATGGTCGCGAAGGTCAAGGCCGCGGGCGAGCGGCCGACCTACGACGTCATCACGCTCGCGGGCGTCGGCGCGGCCGGCCTCGCCGACGCCGGCCTGCTCGCGAAGCCCGACCTGAACCGGCTGCCGAACCTGAAGGACGTCGCGCCGCAATACTGCACGGGCGCGAACGGCTTCGGCATCGGCTACCTGCTGTGGTCGGACGGGCTGATCTACAACACGGCGACCGTGAAGAGCGCGCCGTCGAGCTACGAGGCACTGTGGGATCCGAAATATGCGGGGCGGCTGTTCCTGCCGCCGCCGGAGTGGGCCGAAGCGGTCGACCTCGCGATCATCGCCGCGAAGCTGGCCGGCGGCTCGCAGCAGAACATCGATCCCGGGTTCCGGAAGCTCGCGCTGCTCAAGGATCGCGTGATGACCCTCGGCGAGAACCCGAACCAGGTCGCCGACCTGTTCCGCACCGGCTCGCTCGACATCGGCGGCATCTATTCGCCGGCGTTCTTCCCGGACCAGATCCGCAAGCCCGACTACAAGATGGGCGTGACGTACGGCATGAAGGAAGGCTTCGCGACGCAACTGATGTTCACGGTGATCCCGAAGGCGCATCCGGGCGACCTCGACCTGATCCACGCGTTCATCAACCATTCGCTCGACGCGGGCGTGCAGGGCCGGATGGCGGCCGACGTGCTCAACGGGCCCGTGAACGGGAAGGCCGTGATTCCCGCGGAAAGCCGCGCGTTCGTGCCGTCGCCGCAGCAGATCGCGGAGAAGGCCGTGCTGCACGACGACAAGGCGCTCGCCGTCGTCCAGCCGGCATGGATCAAGCGCTACACGGGCCTCTTCGCGGCGTAACGACATGGCCTCCCTGTCCTCCCCCCGCGACGCGGCGCCGGCCGCCGGCACACCGGCCGGCGCCGGCTCGGACGCCGGGCCCGCGCTGGCCGGCGTGCCGCCGTGGCTGCTGCTCGCGCCGATCCTCGCGTTCCTCGCGGTGCTCGCCGCCGCGACGCTCACCGTGTTGCGCATGAGCGTCGGCGTATCCGGCGACGAATGGCGGACCTTCACGCTGCAGAACTACGCCGATCTCGCGGACCCGTACTTCACGAAATCGCTGTGGCTCACGCTGCGCCTCGCGTTCCAGAGCATGGTGTGCGCGGTGCTGCTCGCGATCCCGGTCGCGCTCGCGATGGCGCGCACCGAATCGCGGCTCGCGCGCCGGCTGATGCTCGCCGGCGTGTTGCTGCCGCTGCTCGTGAACCTGCTGCTGCAAGGTTATGGCTGGCTCGTGATGCTCGGCCCGGCGGGATTGCTCAATCGCGCGCTGCTGGCCTCGGGCGTCGTCGATCGGCCGCTGCAACTGCTGTACCGCGAGCACGGCGTGCTGCTCGGGCTGATCCAGACCGCGTTCCCGCTCGCCGTGCTGCCGCTGTCGAGCGCGCTGCGCGCGGTGTCCCGCGCCTACGACGAAGCCGCCGCGACGCTCGGCGCGAGCCGCTGGCAGACGCTGCGGCACGTGACGCTGCCGCTCGCGATGCCCGGCCTCGTCGCCGGCGCGCTGCTCGTGTTCGCGTACAACGCCAGCGCATTCGCGGTGCCGCTGCTGCTCGGCGGCCGACGCGTGCCGATGCTCGCGGTGCTCGTGCACGACCAGGTCGCGCCGCTGCTCAACTGGCCCGCCGCGTCGGCATCGGGCGTCGTGCTGATGGCCGCGACGCTCGTCGTGATGGCGGTGTCCCAGCGCCTCGTGCGCACCCTGCAACGTGCCGGCGAGGTGAGCCGATGAATACCCTGCTCTTGCGCGCGCCCCTGCCCGGCCGCCTCGGCCGCGCGACGGCTGCGCTCGCGACGCTCGTGCTGTTGCTCGCCGCGCTGCCGATCCTGACGATGATCACGATGTCGTTCGGCGCGTCGGGCACGCTCGAATTCCCGCCGCGCGAGTTCAGGCTGCATTGGTATCGCGCCGCCTGGCAGACGTTCGTGTCGTCCGATGCGGGCAGCGCGCAGTCGATGGGCGCCGCGTTGACGACCAGCCTCGTCGTCGCGGTCGCGACGATGCTGATCGCGACCGCCGTGTCGGTGCCCGCGGCCTACGCGCTGTCGCGCTGCCGCTTCCGCGGCAAGGCGCTCGTCGAGCAGCTCGTCGCGTTGCCGATCGTCTATCCGCTCGTGATGCTCGGCCTCGCGCTGCTGATCGTGTTCAACGCGCTGCCGGTCGAGCTCGGCATCGTGCGGCTCGTGGTCGCGCACGTGATCCTGACGCTGCCGTTCACCGTGAAGAACTGCGCGGCCTCGGTTGCGTCGATCGGCCCCGACTTCGAGGAAGCCGCGTGCGTGATGGGCGCGAGCCCGTGGCGCGCGCTCGTCGACGTCGTGCTGCCGCTGATGCGGCCCGGGATTCTCGCCGGGATGCTGTTCGCGTTCATCGTGTCGTTCAACGAATTCACGGTGACGTTCTTCCTGTACAGCATCGACACGATGACCCTGCCGGTCTGGCTCTACAGCCGCACCGTGTCGTCGCTCGACCCGACCGTGTTCTGCTTCGCCGTGTTCACGGTCGCGATCGACTTCGCGCTGATCTGGATGCTCGAAAAACTCGTCGGCGACAAGGGCGTCGCGCTCTGATGCGCGCACGGCCTCGCCCTCGCCCGTGCAAGGAACCTTCATGACCCAGCTCATCCTCCAGAACGTGACCAAGCGCTTTCATCAGGCGTGTGCGGTCGATCACGTCGACCTGTCGGTGCCGGACGGCAAGCTCGTCTGCTTTCTCGGCCCGTCCGGCTGCGGCAAGACCACGCTGATGCGGATCATCGCCGGCCTCGACACGCCGACCTCCGGCACGGTGACGTTCGCCGGCCGCGACCTCACGCACGTACCCGCCAACCGGCGCGCCTTCGGCATGGTGTTCCAGTCGCTCGCGCTGTTTCCGCACATGACGGTCGCGCAGAACATCGCGTACCCGCTGCGGCTGCGCAAGACGGCGCGGGCCGCGCAGGCGCGGCGCGTCGCCGAGCTGCTGGAGCTGATCCAGTTGCCGCACATGGCCGACCGGCTCGTCACGCAGCTGTCGGGCGGGCAGCGCCAGCGCGTCGCGATCGCGCGCGCGATCGCGTCGTCGCCGCGCCTGCTGCTGCTCGACGAGCCGCTGTCGGCGCTCGACGCGAAACTGCGCGAGGCGATGCAGGTCGAGATCCGGCTGCTCCAGCAACGGCTCGGCATCACGACGATCATGGTCACGCACGACCAGCGCGAAGCGATGACGATGGCCGACGAGATCGTCGTGATGGAGAAAGGCCGGATCCAGCAGGTCGGCCGGCCGCTCGACATCTATCGCGACCCGGTCAACGAATTCGTCGCCGACTTCATCGGCCTCGGCAACATCCTGCCGGTCGCGCGCGACGGCGACGACGCGATCGTCCTGCCGGGCGGGCAGCGCCTCTCGATCGGGCGCGTGCCGGACACGCCACGCGCACCCGACGCCGTGCGCCTGCTGATTCGCCCCGAGGACGTATGCGTGCGACCGGGCGCGACGGCGTCGGGCACGCCGAACACGCTCGCCGGCACGATCACGTTCGTGCGCGACGTCGGCGCATCGATCGAAGCAACGATCGATTGCCTCGGCTTCACGCTGACGGCCGCGACGACGCCGCGCGAGACGCCCGACCTGCACGTCGGCATGCCGGTTGCCGCCGAACTGCCGGCACACGCATGCAAGCTGATCGCCGCACGCGGCGCCTGATTTTCCTTTCGTTCCCCAACGCAGCAACAAGGATCCCGCCATGAACGCATCGACCCAAGCCAACCGTCTCGTGCGACGCCTGCTCGCCCGCACCGCCCTCCTCTGCGCCTGCGCCACGGGCGTGGCCGCCGTCGCGCCACTCGCGCACGCCGACGCGCTCGACACGATCGCCAAATCGGGCGTCGTGCGCATCGGCGTGTTCGAGGACTACCCGCCGTTCGGTTCGATCGGCCCCGACATGAAGCCGCAGGGCTACGACATCGACATGGCGAACCTGATCGGCAAGGCGCTCAACGCGAAGGTCGAACTCGTGCAGGTCACCGGCGACAACCGGATGGCGTATCTCGCCGACCGCAAGACCGACATGCTGCTGTCGGTCGGACAGACGCCGGAGCGCGCGAAGGTGATCGACTTCTCGAACGCGTATGCGCCGTACTACCTCGCGGTGTTCGGCCCGAAGTCGCTCGCCGTGAAGGGCAACGCCGATCTCGCCGGCAAATCGGTCGCGGTCGCGCGCGGCACGCTCGAGGACCTGAGCATCAGCAAGGTCGCGCCGCCGAGCGCGACGATCAAGCGCTTCGACGACCCGAACGGCGCGATCGCGGCGTTCCTGTCGGGACAGGCGCAACTGCTGGTGGTCGGCAACGACGTCGGCGCCACGATCATCGCGCGTCATCCGTCGATCGATCCGGAACAGAAGTTCTCGCTGTTCAGCTCGCCCGACCACGTCGGCCTGAACAAGAACGAGCCGCGCCTGATGCAGAAGGTCAACGACGCGATCGCCGGCGCAAAGAAGAACGGCACGCTGAACACGCTGTCGCAGAAGTGGCTGCACGCTGCCCTGCCGGCCGACCTGTGATGCGCCGCGCCTTCGCCCCGCACGCTCGACCCAAGGCATCGCGATGAGCTACGTGTTCGACTTCAGCGATTTCGGTCTCTACGCCGGCATGCTCGCGCGCGGCGTCGGCGTGACGCTCGGCCTGACCGCGGCCGCGACCGTGCTCGGCGGCCTGCTCGGCACCGGCGGCGCGTGGATCGCGCTCGCCGGCCCGCGCTGGGCGCGCGCGCTCGTCGCGTCCTACGTCGAGCTGATCCGCAATACGCCGTTCCTGGTCCAGTTGTTCTTCATCTTCTTCGGGCTGCCCACGCTCGGCGTACACCTCGACGAAGCGCAGGCGGCCGTGCTCGCGATGACGGTCAACCTGGGCGCCTATGCGGTCGAGATCCTGCGCGCCGGGATCGAATCGGTGCCGCACGGGCAAGTGCAGGCCGCGCGGGCGCTCGGGCTGCACGGCCGGCAGGTGTTCGGCCACGTCGTGCTGCCGCAGGCGCTCGCGAACGTGTACCCCGCGCTGCTCGGGCAGGTCCTGATCGTGATGCTAGGCTCGGCGGTCGTGTCGCAGATCTCGGTGCCCGACCTGACCTACGCGGCCAACTTCATCCAGTCGCGCAATTTCCGCGCGTTCGAGATCTACATCGTCGTGACCGCGATCTACCTGCTGCTGTCGATCGCGCTGCGCATGCTGCTCAATCGCGTCGGCCGGCGGCTGTTCGCCGGTCGCACGCGCCACGGCGCGGCTGCCGCACCGCGGCGCACGCGGGTCGCCCGCTTCACGTGGCGCGCCCGCTCCCCTGAAACCCACCTGCCGACGGAACGTGCGCGATGATCGAATTCACCTTCCAGGACATTGCATGGAACCTGCTGCTCGCCGCGCGCTGGACCGTGCTGCTGTCGCTGATCACGTTCGCCGGCGGCGGCCTCGCCGGGTTCGCGCTGCTGGCAATGCGCATCTCGCCCGTGCCGGCGCTGCGCCGCTTCGTGATCCTGTACATCGAACTGTTCCAGGGCACACCGTTGCTGATGCAACTGTTCCTCGGCTTCTTCGGATTGCCGCTCGTCGGCATCGACGTGACGCCGTGGGTCGCGGCGTCGGTCGTGCTGACGCTGAACGCCAGCGCCTGTCTGGCCGACATCTGGCGCGGCTGCGTCGACGCGGTCCCGCACGGCCAGTGGCACGCGGCGGCCAGCCTCGGCATGACGTGGACCCAGCGGCTGCGCTACGTGGTGTGGCCGCAGGCGTGGAAGATCGCGCTCGCGCCGACCGTCGGCTTCCTCGTGCAGGCGGTGAAGAGCACCGCGCTCACGTCGATCATCGGGCTGACCGAACTGACCAAGACCGGCAACATCATCACCAACGCGGTATTCAAGCCGTTTCCGATCTACGCGATGGTCGCGCTGCTGTACTTCGCGATGTGCTTCCCGCTGACGTGGTATGCGCGCACGCTCGAGCGCCGCTATCGCGTCGCGAAGGCGCGCTGAACCGGCGCCGCGCGCGCCTCATTACGATGCAGGGACTTTCATGATT
Organism: Burkholderia sp. SCN-KJ; assembly: GCF_024656005.1. NCBI lineage: Bacteria > Pseudomonadati > Pseudomonadota > Betaproteobacteria > Burkholderiales > Burkholderiaceae > Burkholderia > Burkholderia sp. SCN-KJ. The sequence continues at coordinate 16,360 of NZ_JANKOG010000021.1, read as the reverse complement.
TCCATCAGCAACGTTTCCAAGTGGTACGGCCAGTTTCAGGTCCTCGCCGAGTGCACGACCGAGGTGAAGAAAGGCGAGGTGGTCGTCGTGTGCGGCCCGTCCGGCTCGGGCAAGTCGACGCTGATCAAGACCGTGAACGGCCTCGAGCCGTTCCAGCAGGGCGAGATCCGCATGAACGGCCAGTCGGTCGGCGACAGGAAGACGAACCTGTCGACGCTGCGCTCGAAGGTCGGGATGGTGTTCCAGCATTTCGAGCTGTTCCCGCACCTGTCGATCACCGAGAACCTGACGCTCGCGCAGGTCAAGGTGCTCGGCCGCGGCAAGGACGAAGCGGCCGAGAAGGGCATCAAGCTGCTCGATCGCGTCGGCCTGAAGGCGCATGCGCACAAGTTTCCGGGCCAGCTGTCGGGCGGCCAGCAGCAGCGGGTCGCGATCGCGCGCGCGCTGTCGATGGACCCGATCGCGATGCTGTTCGACGAGCCGACGTCCGCGCTCGATCCCGAGATGATCAACGAAGTGCTCGACGTGATGGTCGAACTCGCGCAGGAAGGGATGACGATGATGGTCGTCACGCACGAGATGGGCTTCGCGAAGAAGGTCGCCCATCGCGTGATCTTCATGGACCAAGGCGCGATCGTCGAGGACGACCGCAAGGACGATTTCTTCTCGAATCCGAAGTCGGACCGCGCGAAGGACTTCCTCGCGAAAATCCTGCACTGAGCGATCCCGCGCCGCCGCCCGTCCCACGCCGATGCTCCCGATGAAACGACTGCCTTCCCTCAATGCGCTGCAGGTCTTCGACGTCGTCGCGCGTCACGGCAGCTTCACGCGCGCCGCCGGGCACCTGTGCCTGACGCAGGGCGCCGTGAGCCGGCAAATCCTCGCGCTCGAAAGCTTCTATCAGTTTCCGCTGTTCAAGCGCACGCCCAAGGGGCTGACGCTGACGGCCGAGGGCGAGCTCCTGTTGCCGACGGTGCGCGAAAGCTTCGCGCGCATCGAGGAAGTGTCGATGCGCCTGTCGCGCAGGCGCACCGAGCTCGCGCTGAAGGTGCCGACCTGCATGATGCAGTGGATGCTGCCGCGCATCATGCGGTTCCAGGCCGAGCATCCCGAACTCCAGGTGCAGATCACGACTACCTGGGAGCATCACGTCGATTTTCGCATGGAGCCGTTCGACGCCGCGGTGATCTATGCGCCCGGCGCCGGCCCCGACATGCATGCGATCCCGTTGTTCGAGGAACGGCTCACGCCTGTCTGTGCGCCGAGCCTGCTGGACCGGCAACCGCTCGCGAGTCTCGACGACCTGCTCCGTCACACGCTGCTGCATCCGACACGCGATCACCGCGACTGGAAGCGGTGGCTCGACCATGCGGGCGCGCCGCACGTCGACTCGACGCGCGGGTTGAGCTTCGAGACGCTGGATCTCGCCACACACGCGGCGATCGACGGTTACGGCATCGCGATCGGCGACCGGACGCTGGTGGACGAGAGCGTGGCCGCGCACCGGCTCGTGATGCCGTTCGACATCGCGTTGCCGACGGGGATGGGTTATTACTTCGTGTATCCGCGCGGGTCCGAACAGCAGCAGAAGATCCATCTGTTCGGCGACTGGATCGCGGACGAACGTGCGTGGCGCTGCGGCGACACGCCGGCCGAGCCGCCGTCTCCGCCATCGCCATCGCCATCGCCGGAACTTCCGGACTGAACCGCGTCACGCGAGCGCCGCTCGCGTACGCGGATCTGCCAGGTCATGCGGTCGACGAATCCCGCAGTGAGGGAAACGGTTGTCGTTCCTTTCTCCGCCGTCGTCGGCGACGTAGCGCTCCCACCTGAAACCTGTCGACCAGACGGCCGGCCACGTCGCCCGAAGCCGCGCGCACGATCGGCAGATGCTCCGCGCCGTAAATTTCCGGCGTTTCGGACAGGAGCGCCGTGCCGCCGTTGCGTTTCAGCAGATCGACGGCCGCGCCGAGCGCGGGATTCCGTGGTCACCCCCGACTAGCCGTCCGACCCGCCGCATCGCAGGCCGGCCGTCAGCCGCGATGCCGGCACGGTGCTGCGCCGCCCGCCGATCCGTCAGTCATGCCGATGGGCGTCGCTGCGCGATTCAACCCGGACACAACAACCGCAAACTTACGATTGAAAATAAATCTCATTTGCATTAAATTCCGGCCCGCAAATGTACCGTTTGGAACACGGATGCCGGCGCAACGCGGCTCGTGGTACCCGAACGCGAACCAATTTCTCAGGGACGGGTATGAGCAGAAAGAACTGGGCGGCCGCACCGATGGCCATCGCCGTCGGCACGGTCGGGCTGAATGTCGCCAATGCGCAGGAGCTGGTGCTGCCGGCCGTCGAAATCTCGGCGCAGCGCACGAAGGCACCGTTTCGCGCGCCCGACTCGACGAGCGCGACGCGCACCGAGGCGGACGTGATGGAGATCCCGTTCGCGGTCAGCAGCGTCGATACGAAGCTGATCCAGACCGTGGCCGCCACCCGGGGCGAAGACCTGTACGACTGGGTCGCGGGCGTCGCGCGGCAGAACAACTTCGGCGGGCTGTGGGACAACTATGCGGTGCGCGGCTTTGCCGGCGACGGCAACACGTCCGGCACCGACTACCTCGTCAACGGCTTCTCGTGGAATCGCGGCATCAGCGTGCCGCGCGACACCGCGACGCTCGAGCGCATGGAAGTCCTCAAGGGCCCCGCGTCCGCGCTGTACGGCCGCGGCGACCCCGGCGGGCTCATCAGCTACACGACGAAGCAGCCGCAGTTCAAGCGCTCGAACACGATCGGCGTGTCGGCCGGCAGCTACGGCGCGCTGCGCGAGACGCTCGATTCGACCGGCCCCGTCACGCAGTCGCTCGCGTACCGCTTCATCGCGATGAACGAGGACAACGGCAGCTTCCGCGACACGGTATCGAGCAAGCGCTACCTGTTCGCGCCGTCGTTCACCTGGGATATCGGCGCGGACACGACGCTCCACTACGAATTCGAGACCGCGCGCCAGCGCGCGCCGCTCGATCGCGGCGTCGTCGCGGTCGGCGGGCAGCTCGGTGCGGTGCCGGCGTCGCGGTTCCTGGGCGAGCCGCGCGACGGCGACTACGACGTGCGCAACTCGGGGCACCAGTTCACGCTCGAACATCGCTTCAATGCCGACTGGTCGGTCAACGCCGGCTTCGCGCAGCGCGACACCGACCTGTCCGGCCGCTCGTCCGAAGCGTTCGCGCTGCAGCCGGACGGCCGCACGCTGTGGCGCCGCTACCGGCAGGTCGCGTTTCACTCGAACGACGTGCAGGGGCGCGTCGAAGTGGCCGGCAAGGCCCGCACGGGCGCCATCGACCATGCGTTCGTGATGGGCGTCGATGCGTATCGCTTCAACTACGACCAGTTCGTCGCGCGCTCGACGCCGACGGCCGCGGCGCCGTATGCGATCGACATCTTCGATCCGGTGTACGGCCAGCCGGCGCCCGTGCCGCGCACCGCGACGAACCTGCTCGAGCGCGACGACGGCCAGGGCCTGTACGCGCAGGACACGCTCGCGTTCGGGCCGCACTGGAAAGTGCTCGCCGGGCTGCGCTGGGACCGCTTTCACCAGTCGGTCGATAATCGCCTGAAGGGCGTGACGACGAGCCAGCTGCAAACGGCGCTGAGCCCGCGGCTCGGCATCGTGTACGAGGCCAGCCCCGCGCTGTCGCTGTATGCGAACACCGCGTATTCGTTCCGGCCGAACAACGGCGCCGACGCGAACGGCCGCGCGTTCGATCCCGAGAAGGGGCACGGCTATGAAGCCGGCGTGAAGTGGGCCGGCACGCGCTGGCTCGCGACCGTCGCCGCGTTCTACGTGAACAAGCGCAACGTGCTGACCGCCGATCCGGCGAATGCCGGGTTCTCGCGTGCGGCCGGCGAAGTACGCAGCCGCGGCGTCGAATTCGAATGGAACGGCGAACTGGGCCACGGCTTGCGCGGCATCGTCAACCTCGCCTACGTCGACGCGCAGGTCACGCGCGACACCGTCCTGACGCCGGGCGCGCGCCTCGTCGACATTCCGCGCCTGAGCGGCAGCGCGCTGCTGATGTACGAAACCGCGCTGCCGCTCGTCGACAAGGCCGGCGCGGGCGCGGGCGTGATCTACGTCGGGCGCCGCGCAGGCAACACCGCGAACACGCAGGACGGCTTCGACCTGCCCGCCTACGCGACCGTGCAGCTCAACGGCTACGTGCAGGTCAATAAGCACCTGCGCGCGTCGGTCGTGCTGAACAACCTGTTCAACCGCACGTACTACGTCAGCTCGTACAACAGCCTGTGGGTCACGCCTGGCGCGCCGCGCAGCCTGTTCGCGTCATTGGCGTATTCGTTCTAGGCCGGCGCGGCGCGTCGACGGGCTGGCGCGGGGCGCGATTCGGCGATTCGGCGATTCGGCGATGCGGCGATGCGTCGATTCGGCGATGCGTCGACTCGCCGGGGCGCGCATCCGGCCACCTCGAATCGTCAGGCAGCCAGCCCCTGCACCGCAGCAGCCGCATCCGCCGGAATCTCCGGATTGAACCGCGTCATGCAGTTCAGGTCGAGCGCGCGGATCTGCTCCGTCATGAAGTCGACGAAGATCCGGATGCGCGTCGGCAGGTGTTGCCGGCTCAGATAGCAGATGTAGTGGCCGCGATCCTGCGGCACATGCTGCGCCAGCGCGACGACGAGTTCGTTCGACGCGAGATGGTCGCGGATCTGGTAGCCGGCCATCTGCGCGATGCCCGATCCGTTCAGCACCGCACGCAGCACCAGGTCGGCGTCGTTGAACGTGCGGCGCGCCGTCGGCAGGTACTTCTGCACGCGGCCGTCCACGTTGAATTCCCATTCGAACAGGCGCCCGCTCGCGAACCGGAAATTGATGCACGCGTGGCGGTCGAGGTCCTCGATGCGTTGCGGGAGCCCGTGCGCCGCCACATACGACGGCGCCGCGCAGAGCGCCATCTGCATCGGAATCAGTTGCCGGGCGATGATGCTGGAGTCCTCGATGCGCCCGTTGCGGAACGACACGTCGATCCGCTCGGACACCAGGTCGACGGGCCGGTCGTCGAGCAGCAGATCGACGATGATGTCCGGATAGGCGTCCGCGAACTTCTCCAGCAGCGGCGCCACGATCTTCCTGCCGAATCCCGCGGCCGAGCTGATGCGGATGAGGCCGCGCGGCGGCCCCTGCCGCAACTCCAGCATGTCGTTCATCGCTTCGACGATCTGCGCCACGCCCTGATGGCAGTTCTCGAAGAATCGCCGGCCCTCGCACGTCAGCTCGGTCGTGCGCGTGGTCCGCTGGAACAGCCGCGTACTCAGTTGCGCCTCCAGCTTCTGCACGTTGCGGCTCACGGCCGGGCGCCCGACGCCGAGCAGTTCGGCGGCCTTCGTGAAGCTCCCCTCGCTCGCCACCGCAACGAACGCGAGGATGCCCGCATAGCTCGCACCGAAGCTCGCCGACAGCGCATCGGCGCGACCGGCCAGGTCGCGACGAACGCCGTGCTCCGATGTTTCCGAATGATTCATTTCCGCTGCCCCCAAGCATGCTGCTCATACGGATCGGCGCGTCGCCGGCATGCGCCGGCCGACCGCCTGCGTGCGAACGTGATTCAGTGCTCTGCCAGCCACGCGTCGAGGCCGATGCGCCCGAGCCGCGCCGCGCCGAGCGGCACCAGCGACGTTGGCTCGACACGGCCGCCGTAGTAGCGGGCGTCGCGATCGGTCACCACCGCGCGTGTATCGCCGACCGACTTCAGATAGCGCGCGACGATTTCCGCGAACGGCGCGCGATCCGGGCCCGCGATTTCGATCGTGCCGTTTTGCGGCCCGGCGAGCGCGGCCTGCGCGACGAGGGCCGACACGTCCTCCGCGGCGATCGGCTGGAACAGCCCGTCGCCGATGCGCACGGTGCCGTCTTCCGTGCCGGCATCTGCGATGCCGCCGATGAATTCCATGAACTGCGTCGCGCGCACGATCGTGTACGGCACGCCCGCCGCCTCGATCGCCTGCTCCTGCGCGACCTTTGCGAGGAAATAGCCGTTCTCCGGCATGCGGTCGCAGCCGACGATCGAGAGCGCGACGTGATGGCGCACGCCCGCGGCCACTTCGGCCTTGCCGAGATTGCGGGCCGACGTGCGGAAGAAATCGAGCACCGCCTGCGGCTCCCATGACGGCGCATTCGCGACGTCCACGACGACGTCCGCGTCCGTCAATGCATCGGTCAGGCCTTCGCCGGTGATGGTATTGACGCCGGTGCGCGGCGATGCGGCGAGCGCCTGGTGGCCGGCTTCCTCGAGCAGCGTGACGACTCGCGAGCCGATCAGGCCCGAACCGCCGATGACGACGATCTTCATCGCAAAATCTCCTGACGAATGAACTGCAGTGGAATGTGACGGGGGCGTGACGGCTGCCGGATCGGGTGAACGCGGCGATGACCGTCCATCGCTTGGCGCAATTGTGGAAGAATCATGTCCTATCCAGCAGTGCCAAGAATCGTCGATCGGACTGGTCCATGCCGTGCCGGTCCCCGTCATCTGCGAGACCGTCATGTCTGAGCAACCCTCCACCCTGACCATCGAAATCGACCGGCAGCATCAGTTGCCGATCTATCTGCAGATCTGCGAGCGGTTCAGAACCGCGATCGCCGCGGGCCACCTGCGTCCCGGCGATCGCGTGCCCGCGCTGCGCGGCCTCGCGACGCAACTGAACACCGCGCGCGGCACCGTCGAACAGGCATACACGATCTTGGTCGACGAAGGCTATCTGCAGATGCGCGGCGCGGCCGGCACGTTCGTCTCGCCGTCGCTGCCGAAATCGGTGACGCGGGCGGCGTCCTCGCGTGCCGACGATCCGGCCCGGCACGCCGAGGACGCCGGCCGGCCCCAGCCGCCGGGCATGTCACGCGACAGCCCGCCGCCGCCGCGCGCGCAACCGATCGCCGTCGCGCTGAGCGGCGAGCCGCGCCCGCTGCAGCCCGGGCTGCCCGCGCTCGACGCGTTTCCGCGCAAGGTATGGCACCGGCTCGTGTCGCTGCGCGCACGCAGCGCCGACCGCGCGCTGCTGGGCTACCCGAATCCGGCCGGCTACCGGCCGCTACGCGAGCACATCGCCACCTATCTGGGGCTGTCGCGCGGCGTCACCTGCGTGCCCGAACAGGTGTTCGTCACCGGCGGCTACCGCGCGACGCTGGAACTCGTGCTGCGCAGCCTCGCGCGCCCGAACGACCGTGTGTGGTTCGAGGATCCCGGCTATCTGCTCGCACGCAGCTTCCTGTCCGAGACCGGCGTGGAACTCGTCCCGGTGCCGGTGGACGCCGACGGAATCGACGTCGAGCGCGGCCTGCAGCTGGACGCGCACGCGCGCTTCGCGCTCGTGACGCCGTCGCAGCAGAGCCCGCTCGGCCATACGCTGTCGCTGTCGCGGCGCATCGCGCTGCTGGACTGGGCCGAAAAGACGTCGGGCTGGATCGTCGAGGACGACTACGACAGCGAGTTTCGCTATCTCGGCCGCCCGCTGCCGGCGCTGAAGAGTCTCGACCGGCGCGATCACGTGATTTATTGCAGCACCTTCAGCAAGGCGATGTTTCCCGGCTTGCGGCTCGCGTATGCGGTCGTGCCGGAACGTGCGGTGGAACGCGTCGAACGCGTGGCCTGCAGCATGAACGCCGGCTCGCCGACGCTCCTGCAGGCGGCCCTTGCGGATTTCATCGAACAGGGGCACTTCGCCCGGCACCTGAAACGCATGCGCACGCTGTACGGCGAGCGCCGCACGCTGATCGTGAACGCGTTGCGACAGGTGTTCGGCAAGCGGATGATCGTCGAACTGCCGGTGGGCGGCATCCAGTTCGCGGTGCGGTTCACCGACGGCCCCGACGGGCCGGTCGACGACGTCGCCGTCGCCGCACGCGCGCGCGACGCGGGGCTCGCGGTCGTGCCGCTGTCGATCTGGTACACGAACAGCCATACGCAGCAAACGCCGCGCGGCCTCGTCATCGGGTTCGCGAACGTCGCCGACGCGGACGAAGCGCGCCGTCACGCACGGACGCTCCTTGCGTGCCTCGGCGGCTGAAACGCGGCGTGCGGCGTGCGGCTTGCGGCGATGGCGTGCGCCGCGTCGACAGGCGCGGCCGATCCCGGATGGGGGGTCCGATTGGTGTCGAACGGGAAACAGACAATCGCACGGAACGGCCGTACCGCCCACCGGTGCGCGCCGCTAGCATGGCAGCGTCTTTCTCGCGCAGACGAGCCCGGAGCCGGGCTGCACCGGACGCTTGCCGCATTCCTCATGCCATCGACCGCGCCCGTCATTCGTTGAAGACGCTTTTTTGCCCGGGCAGTCCTGCCCCTTCGCGGCACGTTTCGACGATCGAATGACCGACGGTCGGCGCGCGTTGCCGAATTCGAGCACGCATCATGGATGACAACACGCTGCAGGCCCCGCCGCTTTCGCTCCTCGACCGGTATCGCGGCCAGGATTTCCAACCGCTTTACACCACGACCGTCACCGTGTCCGGCGGCGAAACGGGACACGGCCGGGCCTCCGGCGTGGTCCGCTCGGACGACGGCAATCTCGCCGTCGATCTGCGCCTGCCCACCGAGTTCGGCGGCCCCGGCACCGGGACCAATCCGGAGCAGCTGTTCGCGGCGGGCTTCGCCGCCTGCTTCCACGGCGCGCTCAACCTGCTCGGGACGCGCGCCGGACTGGAGACGCCCGATACCGCTGTGGCGGTGCAGGTTTCGTTCGGCCGCGATCCGATGGACGGCGGCTACGCGTTGCTCGTCGACGTCCGGGTACGGATGCCCGGCGTCGATCGAAACGTCGCGGAAGAACGGGTGCGTACCGCGGAACGCTTGTGCCCGTACGCAAAGATGGCGCGGCAAGGCACCGTCAACATCGTGACCGTCGTCGACTGATACGACGACGAGGCCAACCATGCATCTCGGGAAATCGTACAAGCTCTCGGAATTCCTGATCTGGACGCGCTGGAAAATCTACGAGCTGCTCATCTTCGGATCCGTGCCGGTCGTGCTGTATCAGTTCTTCTCCGTGACGTGGCTGTCGATACCGCTGACGATCGTGGCGCTGCTCGGCACCGCGACGTCGTTCATCGTCGGCTTCAAGAACGTTCAGACCTACAACCGCGCGATGGACGCGCTGGAAATCTGGACCGAGATCCTGAGCAAAAGCCGCCGCTGGGGCCAGCTCGCGCGCGACTTCGTCAGCGACGACGAGAGCGCCCGGAAGCTGGTCTATCGGCACCTTGCCTGGCTGACCGCACTGCGCTACGACCTGCGCCGCCCGCTGATCTGGGAAAGCACGAGCAAACGCTACAACGCGGAGTACCGCCGGTTCTATCGTGTGCCGGAGTGGGAAAAGGACATCCGGGAATTGCTGCCGGAATACCTGTCGCCGGCCGAGACGGAACAGGCGCTGGCCTCCGCTTCCGTCGCCACGTTCGTGCTGAGCCTGCAGGGCACGTCGCTCAGGACGCTTCACATGGCCGGCCATCTGAATTCGAATTTTTATATGGAGCTTCAAAGGACGATCGGTGACTTCATCGATCTCCAGGCCCGCTCGGAACGGTTCAAGAACTTTCCGTATCCGCGCCAGTACGCGACCGTGAGCTCGCTGTTCGTCCGGTTCTTTTGCCTGTCGCTTCCGTTCGGTCTTCTGAACGAATTCAACCGGCTGAACGACGGCGTGAGCGGCTTCATGCACGGCAACATGGTCTGGCTCGTCGTGCCGTGCAGCGTCGCCGTTTCCTGGATGTATACCTCGCTCGAGCAGGTGGGCGAAAGCACCGAGAACCCGTTCGAGGGCGGCGCGAACGACGTGCCCATTTCCACGTTGTGCAGCACGATCGAGCGCGACCTGAAAGCGATGCTCGGCGAACGCGCCGGCGATCCGTCGGGCCGCACGGTCATTGCGCTGTAGCGCGTCGGCGGCTCGCGTCTGCCCCATCGGCGGCACCGCTGCAGCCGGTGGAAAGGCCGACGCAACCGATACGCGGCGTTCTCGCCGCATTGGTGCGAAGCGGGCAATACCATGCATCCCTGAATGATCTGGCCCGGCGACGCGTCTTTGCCTAGCATGCAAGTGCGCAACGACCATCCTTCGGATGGCGGTCATGGGGAACGACCTGCGGGCAAGCGCCGCGCCGATACGTACGGCCCGGAACCCGCGCGTCGGTCAATACAGGTACCCGGGAGGGATATGGAGAACGAGAGGTTGCAGCCTCCGTCACCGACACTGCTCGACAAATACCGCGGACACGAATTCGTCGCGCTCTACACGACCACGGTCACCGTGTCCGGCGGCAAGACGGCACACGGCCGCGCATCGGGCGTCGCGCGATCCGACGACGGCTGTCTCGCCCTCGATCTGCGCCTGCCGCGCGAACTCGGCGGCCCGGGCGGCGGCACCAATCCCGAGCAACTGCTCGCAGCCGGCTACGCCGCGTGCTTCCACGGCGCGCTGAGCCTGCTCGCGCAACGCGAGCGGATCGACATCCGCGACACGACCGTCGCAGTCGAAGTATCGTTCGGCCGCGATCCGGTCGACGGCGGATATGCGCTCGCCGCCAACGTCACCATCCGCATGCCGGGTGTGGACCGGCAGGTTGCGGAACGCCTGGTCCGCGATACGGAGCGCCTGTGTCCCTATACGAAGATGGCACGGCAGGGCATCCGCGGGGTTGTCGCGGTGTCGGACTGACGAACGTCGGCGGCGCGCCGCCACACCCGGCGCACGATTGGTTCCGAAGCGGCAATAGAGTGCGCACCATCCCGGCACTACTGGCCCGTGGGACCTGCAATTACGATGGTTGCCAGGCCGCTCGCGCAATGAATGGTCATGCGCAGCGCCGACAGCCATGCTTCAGCAATCAGGAGAACGTATCATGACGCAACGTATCAACTACTTTCAGCAATCGCCGGAGCTGACGAAGAAGCTCGTCGAGCTCGACGGGCTGCTTCAGAAGACTTCGATCGAAGTGCCGGTTCGCGAGCTCGTCGAGATTCGCGCGTCGCAGCTCAACGGCTGCGCGTTCTGCGTCGACATGCACATCAAGATGGCCAGGATCCACGGCGAGCGCGAACTGCGCGCGCATCACGTCGCGATCTGGCGCGAGTCGCCGCTGTTCTCGCCGCGCGAGCGCGCCGCGCTCGAATGGACCGAAGCGCTGACGCTGCTTTCGCCGCACGGCGTGCCGGACGATCTCTACGATCGCGTGCGCGCACACTTTGCCGAGAAGGAGCTGTCGGATCTCACCGTCCTCGTCGGCGCGATCAACTGCTGGAACCGGCTGAACGTCGCGTTCCGGATGGTGCCCGGCTCGTTCGACAAGATGTTCGGTCTCGACAAGGCCAACCTGGAGTAACGACATGAAACGCATCGTGCTCGCGCTTGCACCGCTTGCGCTGTCGCTGCTGATGCCCGTTCCGCCGGCTGCCGCCGCGCCGCAGGCCAAGGTGACGCACCTGACCACGGAGCCGCTGCCCGAGTATCCGGGCAAGGAAGTGGAGATGATCGTCGTCGATTATCCGCCCGGCAGCGTCGACCCCGTTCATCGCCACGACGCGCACGCGTTCGTCTATGTGCTCGACGGCAGCATCGTGATGGGCCTGAACGGCGGCAAGACGGTCACGCTGCACGCGGGCGACACGTTCCACGAAGGCCCCGACGACGTGCACACGGTCGGACGAAACGCCAGCGGCACGAAGCCGGCGAAATTCGTCGTGTTCCTGATCAAGAACAAGGGCGCGCCGGTTCTCACGCCAGTGAAGTAGCGGGATCGTCGTCGAGGCGCCAGGTCGGCCGGCAACGGCAGCTCGGCTGCCACGAGCGCACGCGTTCCGCGACGCGACGGCTTGCCTGGGCTGGCCGTCCGCCACCGTCTCGGCCGGCGCACGGCCGGCAAGCGAGCCTGCAAACCGCATGCCCCGCCTTTGAAGGCCCTTCGCTGAAAGGCCGGGATCGACTGCGTGCAGCCGGATGCCCGATGCGGGCGACACATGGACATGAGCGCGACGGACGGGAAGCCTCAATCTTGCGACGATCCCATCGACACGTCGCCGACGAGCACCCCTCTCAACTGCTCTCGCCACGCCGTAACATTCTCCGCACCGTTCAGTCGCTCGAACTCCCGTTGCGCTGCCTGCCAGAGCGGGGATGCTCTTTCGTGCAGGCGCCGGCCCTCCTCGGTGAGTTCGACGAGGCGGCTTCGGCCGTCGGTGGGCGAGGGCCTGATCGTGACGAAGCCGTCGCGCTCCAGGAAGCCGACCATTTTCCCCATCGCCGTTCGTTCGATATCGAGCCGTTCGGCAAGGGCGTTGACGGGGGTACTTCCCACTTCGTGCAGGGCGGCCAGGGTGAGGAATTGCGTGATGCGCAGACCCGACGGCTCGAGATGGCTATCGTAGAGTCGGGAGATCTGCCTGCTCGCCTTCCTCACGGCGAAGCAGTTGCATTGATCGATGCCGAGCGGCTGGTTCACGGGCAACATCGGTTGCACTCCTGATTTCGGTTGATTGCGCGAACGCTACGCGCGCGTCGCGCGAAGCTACGGTGGCAGCTATCGATGATAGCCGGGAGCGACGGCGCTGGCCTACGATCTGCGCACCTCGCGGCTCGCCGCCGAATCCGGCCCGTGTCGACTGCGGTGTTCAAAGCCCTGCCGGCGGCGTGATGTAGCCGGGCATCTCGGCCGCGAGCGTGCGCTTCAGCACCGCTGTCCCCTCGTCGGCCATGACCTCGCTCTTGCCGGCGGCGAGCGCGTCGTAGGTCCGTCGCACGACGTCCTCGGGGCTGGCTTTGGGCACGTCGATGCCGTTGGTCAGATCGGTATCCACGAACCCGACGTGCAGGCCGAGAACCTGGATGCCACGCTCGCGCAGGTGAAAACGAAGCTGGTTCGTGTAGCTCCAGGCGGCGGCTTTCGACGCGGCATACGGTGTCAGATAGGGCCGCGGGAGCCACACGATGTCGGAAAGCACGTTGATGATCGCGGCATGCGGCCGGGCCGCCAGGATCTGTTCGAAGGCCTGTGTGACGCGCACCACGCCGTGGTAGTTGGTATCGAACAGGCGGGCCGACTGCGCTTCCACGTCGGCCGACAAAGGCCCGTCGATCAGCGCGGCAATGCCCGCGTTGTTGATCAGCAGCGTCGTGTCGGCCGCCTGTTTCGCCGCCTCGGCGATCGACGCCGGATCCGTGACATCGATCCTGACCGGCACGATGCCCGGCTCGTCGAAACCGCTCGTGTTGCGCATACCCGCGTACACCTTCGCCGCCCCGCGCCGAAGCGCCTCGCGCGCAAAAGCGAGGCCCAGGCCGCGATTGGCACCGGTGATGAAGACGGCGGCGTTCTTGATATCCATGACAAGCTCCTTTTTTAAAAGCCGCGTGCCGGGAGAGTGTCGACTCCAGCCACGAGCGCGCGGGTGCCTGGTTCAAAGAAAGACGTGTTCCGGCAACTGCTTCGAAAGCGACTCGCGCAGACGGGTCGCGAGAGTCAGCACGGCGCCAAGCGGGCTCATCCGCACGCTGACTCGCGGCACCGAGCCGTCGGCGTTGCGATCGGCGACCACGACCGCGCTCAACGTCTCGCCGCTCGTCAGAACGGCCTCGTATTCGAGAAAAAGCCGCGAGCCGACGGCTTGAACGAACGTTGGCGTCTGCGACACGTAAAAGGTCCCGACGGCGTCGACGGCGAGCCGGATTTCGTCGCGCCCGATTACGGGCGCGCGCAATACCGAGCTGACCAGCTCGGCGTCGGCCGTCAGATCATCGAGAAACGGATGACGATCAGGTTGGACGGGTGACATTTTCAAACCTCCCGATTCGTTTCAAGCACGTGTTCACACGAATGCGGCCCGATACTTCTCGACGAACTGCTGAACCGAGAGCGGCGGCGTTCCGGTGACCTTCTCGACGACGTCGTTGGTGCCCGAGAAGATGCCGTCGTGGTAGTTCTGCGCGACTTCGACCAGATGCTGCGTGAGGAACGGCGGAAACTGGTAAAGGGTTTCCATCTTGTTTCGGAATGCCTCGATGGAAGTCGGCGCGTATTCGATCCGGGCGCCGAGAACCTCGCTCATCGCGGCGGCGATCTCGACGTGGTTCATCTCGACGGGGCCGTGGAGCGTGTAGGTCTTGCCCTCGTGGCCTTCGGGGCTGGCGAGGATGTGGGCGATCACGCGGCCCTGATCGTCGCTGGCAATCGGCGCGTGACGGCCGTCGCCAAACGGAAATTCGATCTTCTTCGTGGCCCATATCTCCCGCGCAAAATGCGGATAGACGAGCCAATCGGCGAAGAACGTCGGGCGCAAATGCGTCGTCGCGACACCCGACCAATCGAAGACCTGCTCGGAAACCCAGTGATCCTGTGCCGCGTGGCTAAGTGACTCCCGGCGCGCGGAAATCTGCGACATGTTGACGATCGCCGTGACGCCCGCTTCCTTTGCTGCCTGCGCGAAATAGGCCGCGGCCCCGATGATTCCCGGCGCGATCGGATGAAGGAAATACGCCGAGCGGATGCCTTCCATCGCTGCCCGAATGGCGTCGATGTCGGTGAAGTCCCCGACCGCGACATCGACGCCGCGCTGCCTCAGGACTGCCGCCCGATCATCGTCCGTGCGCACATAGGCCCGCACGCGTTTGTGCATCTTGAGCAGCTCGTCAATGGCAATACCGCCGGTGCGTCCGGTTGCACCGCTCACAAGAATCTCAGGCTCGTTCATCGCTTCGCTCCGTTCGAAAGTGAGAGCATATGCTCCCTTGAGACGAAGGTTAGGAGCATATGCTCTCATCGTCAAGCTTTTTTGTTGGCGCCCCGGACAACATCAGGCTCGGGTCGGCAGAGATCGCACTGGACAGCGTGGGTCTTTGCATCGCGCCTGTGCCGTGAGCCAATGCCCGTAAGGCATTCCAATCCGGCCCCATAAAGCAGAATTTGTGCCGGTAAACACCTGACCGATCAAGACCTGGCACCCGCCATCTTCCGCAAGCATGTCTTTCCGGGGTTTACCTAACTGACTGGACGCCGAGCGCATGCTTAAATAAATCAACTTGATTTATTTAATGCGCCGAAAGCGGCGCCACATGGAGGGAGACGCCATGCGAAGCCCGCACATCGGCCAGGGCAGCAACTCGGTCAACGTGCGCCGTTACAACGAGCGCCTGCTGCTGAAGACGCTGCGCCGTACCGGCAGCGCGTCGAAGGCCGACCTCGCCCGCCACGCGAACATGACGAGTGCGGCTGTCGGCGGCATCATCGCGTCGCTCGCCGACGCGAAACTGATCGAATTCGCCGGCCGCACCGAAGGCCAGCGCGGCCAGCCGGCGTCGCTGATCCGCCTCGATCCGCGCGGCGCATTCGGCATCGGCGTCCGCATCGACCGCATGCGCATCGAAACGGCGCTGGTCAACTTCGCGGGCGAGATCATCGGCTGCCGCTCCCACGACACCCTGCTCCCTCCGCCCGCGACCGTGCTCGAACTGGTTCGCAGCGACATCGAAGCGATGCAACGGCTGCTGCCCGCGCAGGATCGCGACCGGCTGGCGGGCGTCGGCGTGGCTCACCCGTTCAACCTGGGGAGCTGGCTGCGCGAACTCGGCCTGCCGGCCGAAGCCTTCCGCGCGTGGGCCGAGATCGACCTGGCCCGGGAACTCGCCAATGTCATTCCGCTGCCGGTGTTCAGCGAAAACGACGGCAATGCGGCCGCCATCGCCGAGCTCTTTTACGGCTGCGGCCGGCAACGCGACAATTTCGTCTATCTGTTCCTCGGACCGGTGATCGGCGGCGGGATCGCGATCGACGGCGACTGCCTGCACGGCCGCACCGGCAACGCCGGCGATTTCGCCGTGATGCCCGTACACCCGAGCCGCCTGCCCTCGGCGCCCGCGCCGCACGGCGCCTGGGACATCCTCCTGACGCGTGCGTCGTTGAGCGCGCTGATTCGCCATCTCCGCCATTGCGGCGAGAAGGTCGAGAACCGCGCGGATCTCAACGACTGCATCGCACGCAACGTGCCGGCCGTCGACGAATGGATCGACGATTGCGTCGATGCGCTCGCGTTCGCGCTGCGCGGGGCGCTATCCGTACTCGATTTGCCGGTCGTCGTCCTTGATTCGGACGTTGACGCCGGCCTGCTCGACACGCTCATGCAACGCCTGGGCGTGGCGCTCGCCGACATCACGCCGGAAGCCCGCAGCGCGCCGGAACTCGTGCGCGGCTCGTTCGGCGCCGACGCCGGCGCGATCGGCGCCGCGACGCTGCCGATGTTCTTCAATTTCTCTCCACGCTCCGGCATCCTGCGCGGTGCAGGCCTGGATACGCAAGAGGTCGCTT
>NZ_JANKOG010000020.1:0-147602 GCF_024656005.1 Burkholderia sp. SCN-KJ | reverse complement strand
CCCGGGCGTCGCCGTCGACAGAAGACGCGCTCGCCATCGTCCCACAGGATCTGGAGGCTGTTACCCATCGACGTTGGAACCAAATGTAGGGTGTCATCCGCCGCGCGGCGGCCATCATGCCGCCGCCCGTGATGGGCTAGGACGCTACATTCGTTCACACGGAAGCAAGGATGGCATAAGCATACACCTCGGCGATCGTGGTGCCATCGATACTACTCAGACGAACTTGTTGGGACCGGTTGTCGACGCTACGCTGACTGCCACCCGGGCAAGGACGCGCGGCGTTGACGCCGTCACGCATGGCGCCGGGCTAGCATAATTGGTCGCCCTATCACGGTAGCTGGTTTTGGTTATCGATTGCACAGTCCGGGGACATTGTCGCGTCAACTGCGGCGCACGATGTGCCACGCGTCAAAACCCGGGCCTCGCACGGTACGCGGGGGCCAGCATTGCGACCGATACTCACAGTACGATTGTATCGGCCGCGCACAGCTAGGAAACCCGATTCATGCCGCGATTCCCTCTGTCGAAGTCTTGGCATCATCCGCATT
This sequence comes from Burkholderia sp. SCN-KJ, assembly GCF_024656005.1. Lineage (NCBI taxonomy): Bacteria > Pseudomonadati > Pseudomonadota > Betaproteobacteria > Burkholderiales > Burkholderiaceae > Burkholderia > Burkholderia sp. SCN-KJ. Next base: position 147,051 of record NZ_JANKOG010000020.1, on the reverse strand, counting down.
GAACTCAATTAGACAATTCAGATCGAGCACGCGGATCCTTTCGGTCATGAAATCGACAAAGACACGAATGCGTGACGGCAGATGCTGTCGGCAGAGATAGCAAATGTAGTGGTCCCGGTCGTCCGGCGCGTACCGCGTTAGTGCCTCGACGAGTTCGTTGCGCGCGATGCAATCGCAAATCTGATAGGCCGGCAGCTGGGCCAATCCGTGTCCATCGCGGACCGCCTTCAGTACCAGATCTGCGTCGTTGAAAGTCAACTTAGCAGTTGGCAGATGCTTTCGCACATGCCCGTCGACCTTGAATTCCCACTCACGGATGCGACCTCGGGAAAATCTGAAGTTGATACAGTCATGCCGTGTCAGATCTTCCAGTGTAGACGGCAAACCTCGAGTTTCAGCATAGTGGCGGGATGCACAGACCACTGTCTGCATTGGAATCAACCGTTTCGCAATAAAGCTGGAGTTTTCGATGTGCCCATCGCGAAACGCGACGTCGATCTGTTCCGCGACGAAATCGGCTGGTCTGTCATCCAGAAGCAGGTCAACCGCGATATCAGGGTAGACCTCGGAGAACCTGAAAAGCAGCGGAGCGACCACCTCGCGTCCAAATCCCACTGTCGAGCATACCCGGAGCAAGCCACGAGGTGCACCATGCCGCAAATCCTGCATGTCGTTCATGGCGTCGACGATGTGGGTCACGCCCCGGTTGCAGTTTTCGAAGAACCTCTGCCCCTCTCGCGTCAAGCTCGTTGATCTCGTCGTCCGGAGAAACAGGCGCGTGCCGAGCTGCATTTCGAGCTTCTGAACATTTCGAGTCACAGATGAGCGCGCGATCCCCAGTCGTTCCCCTGCCTTGGTGAAGCTGCCTTCCGTCGCGACCGCCATGAACGTGATGATCCCCCCGTAGCTCGTCGAGAAACAGATAGATAAAGCGTCGGCGGTATTTGGTGATTGTTCCCAAAAGCGACGTTGAGAAGTATCTAACTGATTCATTGGCGGCTCCGACTATTGACACGCGCATGGTTGAGCTCATTTCCGATTTGCATCGCACCAGCTAGAGCAGGCAAATGCGGTGCAACTCCACTGTTCGCCGATACACGTTCCGGTTGAGCCACGGTACGAATGTGTACTCGTCGTATGCATTTGCGCCGACAATGATCCAGTTGTGCAGTACGTACGACATGATATCCCCCCTTCGAAGCCGGCCGTCACATAACACGACGGGTTGTGAGGCGCACTGCGCGATCGCATTGGCCATGACACAATGCTAGGCGAGTGGGCACCTCAAGACCATTCTACGAACGGGCGGTGCCGCTCCTACATAGGCTTCGAACGCTCACGCCAGGGTATAACCCGCGGGCGGAGACAAGCGCCGCGAGTTGCAGGCGTGCTTGATGCTCAGATAGTCCGACGCTTCGCTTCCGGTCTGCTATCGCGAGCAGTATCGTCAGCACGGGCCATCGCGTCGCGCGTTGCAAGGCTCTCGCCACGCCACGGCAGTTGGTCTGCGTGTGTCGGTTGGGATATGTAGCAACTCACTCATACGGCTGGGATGCGAGGAACACCGCAACTCATACCAAAGTATGAGTTCGCTGTATTGGTAGAGCTGCAAGCGGTATCCCGTATTGGCACGCGATGAGCAGTATTGGGTGATACGAATGCAGCGCTCTAATACTTGTGTATGATTCCCGGCCGCCGGCACGACAATTACGCTGGGTATCGTGAATGCGGCCGGATGCATGCAGTGGCGTTCTTGCCGCGCGAGCTCACGTTCCTGGAGATCGAGGCTAATCTTGCGTTCCGCTCAGGTAGTTTCGATTGTTGACGATGACGAGGCCGCCCGCCTCGCGACCGGAAGCCTCGTGCGCTCGTTCGGCTGGCAGACGCACGTCTTCGCATCCGCAGAGGAATTTCTGCTATCCAGCGATCTTGCCTCGACGTCATGCCTGATCTCCGACATCATGATGCCTGGAATGTCGGGAGTGGAGATGCACGATCGCATCATTGCACTCGGGTATGCGCGGCCGACCATCTTCATTACGGCATTCCCATCGGCGCAGCTGAAAGCAAAAGCCCTGGCAAATGGCGCGCTGGCTGTACTGGACAAGCCGGTTGATCCCGACGCCATCGCGCATTGGCTCAGCATTGCGCTGGACGCGCCATAGGGGATCGACAAAAGGCCGGAACGGCGCTCCCCATTTCGCCGCTCTCAAGACGACTTCCGCGGCCGGGCATTGACACCTAACGATTCCGATTTTTTGACGAGATCCACGACGGATCGCGCCGCCATCTTTCTCATGAGGTGCCCACGATGAATCTTCACGGTGATTTCACTGAGATTCATTTCGGCGGCAATCTGCTTGTTCAGCAGGCCTGCTACGACGAACCCCATGACTTCTCGTTCACGCAGTGTCAGGGAGTCATATGCAACACGAAGCGCCGCGATCGACCGCTCGGCGACGAGACGCTCACCGTCGCGCGCCAACGCATTGTTAACGGCGTCCAACATGTCCTGGTCGCGAAACGGCTTTGCGAGAAAATCGACTGCCCCTGCTTTCATGGCCTGGACGGTCATCGGAATATCTCCATGCCCGGTCATGAATACGATCGGCATATGCAGTTCGCTCTTCGCAATCTGTTCCTGGAAGGCAAGGCCACTTTCGCCGCGCAGCCTGACATCGAGAATCAGGCAACTGGGCACGTCGTATTTCGGAAAGGCGAGAAAGTCCCGTGACGATTCGAAGGTCTCCACACGTAGCCCGACCGATCGCAGCAAATTGTTAAGGGCAAACCGCATCGACTGGTCGTCGTCGACCACGTAGACCACTGGCTCCTTGCGATCGTCTGCGCTCTCAGTCGAAGTCGAATGCGAACCCGAACTCATCTCACCTCCGCTCTCCCAACTGACAGTGCGCGCGGGCGCCTCGCATCCGACAATGTGGTCGACGACGCAGCACACCGCGATAATGCGAACGGCAAACTCGCCCTTCATGGCAGTGTTCATTCATGCTGGGGCTACGGGCCACCAGCGTCTCGACATGCCCACCCATACGTCCGCGCTGCTCGTTCAGAGATTTAAAACCGGACACACTCACGCATGTTCTTTCGTCCGACAGTTGCACGACCCCGCCCGACGATCATGATAACTATTCTAGGTGATCTAAATTCGCAATACGTTCCTACCCTGTTTCGATAAGGCAACTCGGACCCGATAATCGGCGTTGCCCGCGATGTGCCTGAGGGACAGGCCGGAGTTCGCGGTGCAGGCTTGCGTGAGAGACCGGGTTTTTCGGTACACGTGTGCCGATCTCAGAGCGCGGCGGTGGTGGCAGACGTACTCAACTGGATCGACAAGTGCATGCACTCCGCGCTGGCGCGCGGCCCGGTCGCGAAGACGCGATTTCAAGGACTCTACCTCGCCGCGGCGGTGTACGCCTATTCGATATAGGCCGGGCACTTTCAGCAACTTCGACTACGGTTGGGCGGGTCAGCTGGCAGAACAAATCGCACGCCGCCAATGCGAATTAGCGGCATAGACGATGTGCACAAAAAACTGGGTCGTGCCCGAGCTGCCGCTCGCACGACGGATGAAATACACAAGTCCCCACGCCGTACTTCGCTCGTTCGCTATGTCCGCGCTTCCGGCCACCGTATCGGCGCGCTGTCTGATTTGGGGCGCGACTTCTTCCACCGGTTAAACAGCCTTTGATAGGTTCGCTCAGACCGGAGGGGGTTGGAGGCGCGGTAATCTCTGGCGTATACTGTACAACCATACAGTATTTTGCGTAACCGACCCCTTGCATCCCGCCCTCGCCCATCCTGAAGCCATACATCCGGATCTTTGGCGTGCCAGCCAGCTGGCGCGCTCGAGCACGTGCGGCATCGACACGGGCCATCCGGAACTGACGGACGAACTGCCGGGCGGCGGCTGGCCGGTGGGCGCGCTGGTCGAACTCATTGCGCAACAACCTGGTATCGGGGAGCTCCGGCTGCTGGCACCCGTGCTCGCACGTTCGGCTGGTCGGCCGGTCATGCTGATCCAGCCACCGCATGCGTTGCAGCCGCTGGCCCTCGCGTACTGGGGCATCGACCCGTCAGGGTTCGTGACGCTGCCGGCAGCCCGCACGGCTGACGCGCTGTGGGCCGCCGAGCAGGCACTGCGCGCCGGTACTTGCGCCGCCGTATTGCTATGGCAGACGCATGTCCGCACGGACGCGCTACGCCGCCTGAATCTGGCCGCACAGAGCGGATCGGCGCTCTTTTTCCTCTTCCGGCCAGTGGCCGCCGCGCGCGACGCGTCGCCGGCGCCGCTTCGGATCGCGCTGGCGCCGAGGCGAGACGGCGTCGACATCACGTTCGTGAAGCGCCGCGGGCCCGCACGCGACACGCCGCTGTTCGTGCCCTTGTCTCCCTCTCCCATTCTGTTGAACCGCCATGCCAGTGTGGATCGGCGTGCATCTGCCGCGCCTCAACCTCGAAACGTTCCGGCCGCGATCGCCGGCGCCGTCGCCTGACGATGCGCGCGGGCTCGTCGTGCTCGAGGGCGGCCGCGTCGTGGCGCTCGATCGCGCCGCGCGTGCGCTCGGCGTGGTCGCCGGCATGCGCCGCGGTGGCGTGCTGTCGCTCGCGCCGGACGCGCAGATCCGCGAGCGCGACGCTGCGCGCGAGCGCGAGCTCGTGCTCGGCGTTGCCTATGCGCTCCTGCAGTTCACACCGAGCGTCGTCGACGCCGAAGAAGCTGTGGTGGTGCTCGACGTGACGGCGAGCCTGCGCCTCTTCCATGGCATCCGCGCGCTGCGCCAGCGCGTGCGCGACGTCGTCGCGTCGTTCGGCGTCACCGCAGCGATATCCGTCGCGTCGTCGGGTCCGGCCGCGTGGATGGTCGCCCGCGGCCTGCGCGGCGGCCTCGCGCTGTCCGCGCGATCGCTGCACCGCGCGCTCGCGCGCGTGCCGCTCGTCGTGGCGCCGGGCGCCCGGCGCTACGCGAACTGGTTTGAGGATCTCGGCTGCGAAACGCTGGCCGACCTGCTGCGCTTGCCGCGCGCCGGATTGAAGAAGCGATGCGGCACGCAGCTGCTCGACTGGCTCGACCAGGTCGCCGGCACCGCGCCGGCCGCCTACGACTGGCTCGAAATGCCGCCGTCATTCGACACGCGCGTCGAACTGATGGACCGCGTCGAACACGCCGAGGCGCTGCTGTTCGTCGCGCGCCGGTTGATCCTGCAGCTGACCGGCTGGCTCACCGCGAAGCAGCTGGACGTCGCCGCGTTCGCACTGCTGCTTGAGCACGAGCGCGGGCGGGACGCGATCGCGCCGACCGAGATCGAGATCGCGTTGGGCGCCCCTACCCGCTTCGAGGAACACCTGACGCGGCTCGTCAAGGAGCGGCTCGGCCACGTTGAGCTCGCCGGGCCCGTGATTGCGGTTCGACTGATCGCCCGCAGCGTGCAGGAAGCGGCCGCACCGAGCGACTCGCTGTTCCCGGAGCCCGGCGGCACCCCGCAGGATCATGCGCGCCTGCTCGAACTGCTGACTGCGCGGCTCGGCGCCGAGAACGTGCTCGTCCCGGCTCCCATAGCCGACTACCGTCCAGAGCCAGCCGCCCGATGGGTGCCGATGCGCGACGCGCCAAAGCCGGCACCGCTGCCGGCGGATCTGCCACGCCCGGCCTGGCTGCTTGCCAAGCCGGTGCCGCTGCTCACGCGCCAGCATCGGCCGTTCTATGGCACGCCGCTGCGCATGGTATCGTCCGGCGAGCGCATCGAAGGCGGCTGGCAGGATGCGCAGACCGTGACGCGCGACTACTTCGTCGCCGAGGACGACAACGGCATCTGCTACTGGATCTACAAGGAGCGGCCGACGGCCAGCGACGAAAGCGAAGCGCGCTTCTTCCTGCACGGCCTGTTCGGCTGATCGGTCATGGACGCCGGCGGCTTCGGCGCCCTGCCCGCGTACGCGGAACTTCAGGTCGCCTCCGACTTTTCTTTCCTGCACGGTGCGTCGCGCGCGGAGGAATACGTCGCGCGCGCAGCGCAGCTCGGCTACAGCGCGATCGCGATCACCGACGAATGCTCGCTCGCCGGCGTCGTGCGCGCGCACGTCGAAGCGAAGACGGCGAACATGCCGCTGATTACCGGCTCTCACTTTCGGCTGACGGCCGCAGACGGCTCGCCCGCGCTCGCCTTCACTGCGCTCGCGATGAATCGCGACGGTTACGGCAATCTCTGCGAGTTCATTTCGCTCGGTCGCATGCGCAGCAAGAAAGGCACGTACCGGCTGGCGCCGCTCGATCTCGAACATCCGGAAGCGCCGTACACCCACCTACGCGGCCTGCCCGACTGCATCGCGGTCCTGTCGCCCGACTTCCCGGCCAACGAGCAACGCCTCGACGCGCAGGTTGAATGGTTCGCGCGCGTGTTCGGCGATCGCGCATGGGTCGCGCTGACGCTGCACGCCCGCGCGATGGACGATATCCACCGCGGCGTTGTCGAGCGCGTCGCCGCGCTCCACGGTGTGCCGGTGGTCGCCACCAGCTGGCCGCTCATGCACGTGCGATCGCGCAAGCCGCTGCAGGACGTGCTGACCGGGATCCGGGTCGGCCGGCCGGTGTCGGAGTGCGGGTATGAGCTCGCACCGAACGCGGAGCGTCACCTTCGATCGCGTCTGCGGCTCGCCAACCTCTATCCCGCCGGCGCACTCGAGGAAACCGTGCGTGTCGCGCGGCGCTGCACGTTCTCACTCGACGACCTGAAGTACGAGTATCCCGACGAACTGGTACCGGTCGGCACCGATCCGGCGACATACCTGCGCGAGCAGACCTACATCGGCGCGCGGCGGCGTTTCCCCGCCGGCATCCCGGTCGACGTTCAGGCGCAGATCGAGCACGAGCTGCAGCTGATCGCCGACCTGAAGTACGAGGCGTATTTCTTGACCGTCTACGACATCGTGCAGTTCGCGCGCGAGCAAGGCATCTTGTGCCAGGGACGCGGCTCGGCTGCGAACTCGTCCGTTTGCTACTGCCTCGGCGTGACCGAGGTCGACCCGTCGCGACAATCGATGCTGTTCGAACGGTTCATCTCCAAGGAGCGCAACGAGCCGCCGGACATCGACGTCGATTTCGAGCATCAGCGGCGCGAGGAGGTCATGCAGTACATCTACCGCAAGTACGGCCGCGATCGCGCCGCGCTGACGGCGGCCGTCACGACGTACCGGCCACGCAGTGCGTTACGCGAAGCCGGCAAGGCGCTTGGCGTGGATCTGGCGATAGTCGATCGCGTCGCCAAGCAGTTTCACTGGTTCGACTCGCGTACAGATCTCCTACAGCGCTTCGCCGAGGCCGGCCTTGATCCCGACGCGCCGCTGAATCAGCAGTGGGCCGCATTCGCCGCACAGCTGCTCGGCTATCCACGACACCTCTCGCAGCACTCGGGGGGATTCGTGATCAGCCGCGGCAAGCTCACGCGCCTCGTGCCGGTCGAGAACGCGGCGATGGAGGATCGCTCGATCATCCAGTGGGACAAGGACGACATCGAGGCGCTCGGGATCCTGAAGATCGACGTGCTCGCGCTCGGCATGCTCTCGATGGTGCGCCGCGCGCTCGACATTATCTCGGAAAAGCGGGGCGAAACATTCGAACTCCGGGACATACCGGCCGAAGACGCAGCGACCTATGACATGCTGTGCGACGGCGACAGCATGGGCGTGTTCCAGGTGGAATCGCGCGCGCAGATGTCGATGCTGCCGCGCCTGCGGCCGCAGTGCTTCTACGACCTGGTGATCGAAGTTGCGATCGTGCGTCCCGGCCCAGTGCAAGGCGGGATGGTGCATCCGTTTCTCCGCCGGCGCCAAGGGCTGGAGCCCGTCACGTTTCCGTCCGAAGGGATGGAGAAAGCCCTGAAGCGCACGCTCGGCGTGCCGATCTTCCAGGAGCAGGTGATGCAGGTTGCGATGCTGGCGGCCGGCTTCTCCGCCGGCGAGGCCGACCAGCTGCGCCGGGCGATGGCGGCATGGAAGCGCAAGGGCGGCTTGGAGCCGTACCACGATCGCCTGGTGAGCGGCATGCTCGAGCGCGGCTATGATCGCGAGTTCGCCGAATCCATCTTCGCACAGATCAAGGGCTTCGGCGAGTACGGATTCCCGGAGAGCCACGCGGCCAGCTTCGCGCTGCTCGTCTACTCGAGCGCCTGGCTGCGCCGCCACGAACCGTGTGTGTTCCTCACGGCTCTATTGAACAGCCAGCCGATGGGCTTCTACACGCCGTCGCAACTGCTGCAGGATGCGAAGCGCCGTGGTGTCGAGGTGCTCCCCGTCGACGTCAACTTGAGCAAATGGGATTCGTCGATTGAAGGGGCTACGACGTCGGCGCCCGTGCGTCTCGGTTTCTCACTGCTGAACGGCATGCGTGAGGACTCGGCCGGCCGCATCGAGCTCGCCCGCGCTGTACGGCCTTTCATCGACGTCGCGGACCTCGCGCGCCGAGCGCGACTCGATCGGCACGACCTGCAGGTGCTCGCGCGCGCGAACGCCCTTCGCTCACTCGCCGGCGGCAATCGACGCACGGCGCTTTGGTTGGCGGCCGCCGCAGTTCCTGATCGGGATCTGCTGCGCGGCACCGAGCGCGACGACGGGGTGCCGGCGTTGCCTCAAGCATCGGAGGGCCACGAGATCGTGACGGACTATCGTGCGATGGGCTTCACGCTCGGCCGGCATCCGCTCGCACTGCTGCGCGATCGCCTCGCGCTTGATCGACTGCAGTCAGCTGAGCAACTGGCAATGTTGCGAAGCGGCCAGCTTGCGCGTGCATGCGGATTGGTCACGGTACGGCAACGGCCGGGCACGGCCAACGGCGTGCTGTTTATGACGCTCGAAGACGAGACGGGCCAGGTGAACGTGATCCTCTGGCCCGGTCTGCTGAAGAAGTTCCGGAAGGAAGCGCTCGGCGCGGCGCTGCTCGCGGTCTATGGCGTGTGGCAGGCGGAGGGAAAGGTACGGCACCTAATCGCAAGCAAGCTCGTCGACCGGACAGAGCTTCTCGGTGCACTGCCGACGACGTCACGGGAGTTTCGCTGACATTGATGCATAACTGCAGTGCTACAGATCGTTATTCAGTCGACTCCCCGGTAATGGATAGTATTTGGGGGAATTGGCAAAACGACCGAGCCTGCCCCAGGCTTGGAGATATAGATACTTCGGAACGCTAGCGACGAGCGCATCCATTCTCAAAAGCAACTGCTCAATCTCTGCTAAGAGCCCGTTTGGCACATGCCACTCCCGTCCTTCGGCAGCGGATCGATGCTCTCTTGCAGCACTGCCTCGGCAAGGAAGAGCTCCAAGTCACTTCCGGACACGTCGGGTTCGACAAGGAAGTAACCTAGATAGAGCACCCGGAGTAACGCGATCATCGTCTCACGCGTGCCCTGTCCACTTCGAATAGTCGCCAGCGCCAAGTGGTTTTCGAGTGAGATGGAGCGGACATGGGCCGCCGACAGCGGCAATAGCTCAGCCTCGCGACGTGGTCGTCGATTCGAGCGCTTTTGCGACATTCTGGTGACGGTACTTATTGTTGAATCGTTGCATTCTTTATCAGGCCACCGACGAAATTCGCCGTCGCCTTCTCGAGCGCCAACGCCTGAAGCTGCTGCTGAATCGTCGCCTTTGCCGCATCAAACGACGGTACCTGCGTCGGTCGCTTCGCGTCAACCTTGACAATCGCTCGCGCGCCATTCACGTCGTTGACGAGTGCGATCGACTGCGGCGCCACGCCGCCTGCGGGCAACTGCGTGATCGCCTGTGCAACCGCGAGCGGCAACCCTTGCGTATTCCCGTCTGTCACCGGCGTCTTGAAGCTCACCCACGGCAGCTCACCGCCGGTCGCGGCGGTCGGCGCCTGGCTGTACTGTCGAGCCAGTGCGTCGAACGACTGCCCTGCCTTCAGCCCGGCCAGCACCGTCGCAGCGGTCGCCGGATCTTTCGTCACGATGATGCGCGGCTTGACCTCGTCCTTGCCGAACGACGCGACGATTTCATCGTATCGCGCCTTCACTTGTGCATCCGCGACTGGCTCGGGTTTCACGTTATCGCGTACGAAAAGTTGCGTCTTGGCAGTCGATTTCGCAAGCTGCATGGCCGCCTGCACTTCCGGTCTGCTGCCATAGCTCGCTTTGCCGGCCGCTTGCTGAATCAGCACGCGCGCGATCAGTTGATTCTTGATCGCTTGGCGAAGCTGTGGCGTATCGGGCTGGCGCGATGCCTGCAACACGACGTCGACCTCGGCGTTGGTGACCGGTGTACCGTTCACCGTCGCGACGGCGCCCACGGGCAACGCCGAGGTTTGTGATTGTGCCTGGACAGGCAGCGCCAATTCCCAGGCAATCGTCGTCGCGATCAGAATTCGGTTGAACGTCGTTTACATGCTTGATGCTCCTGCTTGTATAAAAAGGCACAGCGACCTCAGCCACTGCGCAAAGTGTCCGACATTGAGGGGTAGTCGGACACGACCAAATTCGCTGTAGTAAACTAGTTCAAGGTGCCGAGTACCAGTGTCGCCTTGTTGCCGAGTGTCGCCGGCTGAGTCAGCGCGCGACCGACCAGCATCTCTCCCGAAAGCGACTGCTTGCGCCACTGCCATTGGGCACGCAGGCCGGCACCGATGCCGGCGAGCGTCGGGAAGCCCGATGCACCGATCAGGCTCGTCTTGCCGGCATCCAGAAATACGTACGGCTCGATACGGCCGTCCTTCCACATCGGAACGTTCACCCAGGCGAGCTCGTTGCGCGCATAGAGGCCGCGGTCGCCCGCGATTTCACCCGATCGAAAGCCCCGGATCGTATCCATGCCACCGAGGTAGAGCTGCTCCGAGCCGTACAGCGCCGTATTCATGTACTGGCCGCCCGGCACACCCCGGTACACCAGCACCGCACCATTCAACTTCGGCAGTGGCAACGTAATCGTTGCTGTCGCATCGAGCTTGGTGAACTGACTGTGCGCTGCTTCACGCGCAATGCCGTGCTCGTCGTGGTTGGCACCGAACCACGGCAGGCCCTGCGACACCCCTCCGTTTACGGTGAAATTCCCCTGCGCGTCGTTTATCACGAACTTGTGCAGCCAGTTCCCGCCGATTCGGAGCACGGCGACGCGCTGAGGATCAAGATCTACCCCGTTGATCGTCCGGTCGGTGCGCCGCCACGATAGCGTCGTATCGATGCTGGTGATGTCGCTTGCCGTTCTGCCTACCAGATAGTTCCAGCCGAAAATATGCGACAGCGCGCGGCCATACAGCAGCGCCGTCGAGCCGATCAGTTGCTGGTATTCCGAATCCGCGATTGTGTAGCTGAGGGTATTCCGCCCGAACGGCACGGCGAACGATCCTACCGGTGCGTTGCTGTCCTGACTGTCAAGGAAGTTGAGACTCAGCGACTCAGCGCTTTCCAAGGGCACAGGAGCCTGGGCGAGGGTCCGAACCGGCTCTTGTGTAGCGCCGTTGGCGCGTTTCCAATGCAAATGAGCCTGTTGTTGGCCCGACACGCGCGAGTTGACCGACACCGGAGCCCCGGGGTCGATGATCATTTACCGGATGATCATCAACTTGAACGAACCGCAAATCCGCGCCCTGGACCAAGTGCGCGCCGTCCTCGACGGTACACAGACGCTCGACTTTGCACCCGCCGCGTGCCCTCACGAACGTCGCGAATGGGTCGCCTCCGTTCTACGGCGCTTTCGCTACGACCAGCTCAAGCGAGCTCACCGGGACCTCGTGCTGCTCTATCTGCGACGCTTTAGCGGCTTCAGCCGGGCCCACATGACACGGCTGGTACAACGCTGGGTGCAAGGGCAAAGGCTCGCATGGTTGAAGGGCACGCCCGAGCACGTCTTCGCCCACCGCAACACCGATGAGGACATCTTCACGCTCGCCGAGACCGAGCGCGAGTACGGCAGGCTTTCCGGCACGGCGATGGTCGTCGTACTGCGCCGCATGTATCAGGTCTACAACGATGCGCGCTACGTGCGCCTGCAGCACCTTTCAGCGTCTCATCTGTACAACCTGCGACGTTCGCAGACTTATCGGTTGCATCACACCGTCTACACGAAGACCCAGACCAATCCCAGAGGCGCGGCGATCGCCGTGCGCCGGGCTCCCGCGCCAGAGAACCGCCCCGGATTTATCCGCATCGACAGCGCCCATCAGAGCAACATCGACGAACAGCGCGGCGTATATCATATCAATGCCGCCGACTGCGTAACCCAGTGGGAAGCCGTCGCGACCGTGCCAACGCTGGAGCGAGAACACATGCCGCCGATATTGCGCGACATGATTGACCAGTTCCCATTCCGTATTCTCGGCTTTCACAGCGATGGCGGTTCGGAGTACATCAACCATGAGGTCGCAAAGATGCTCAAGGAGCAACTCATCGAGTTCACCCGTTCACGCCCACGACGCTGTAACGACAACGCTCTGGCCAAATCCAAGAACGGCAATGTCGTGCGCAAGCAATTCGGCTACGCGCACATACCGGCCGAGTGGGCCAGGCACTTCAATGCCTTTTGCGTCGATCTGCTTAATCCGTTTTTGAACATGCACCGACCTTGCCTTTTCGGCACCGAGGTCCCTGATCTCAGGAAGCCGGGTCGAACGCGACGCGTTCACCGACCCGAAGATGTGATGACGCCACTCGAGAGGCTGGCCAGCCTGTCGGACGTAGATGACTTCCTGCGCACGGGCATCACGCTCGACCAACTAAAGCAGCAGACGCGCAGCCAGACAGATGTCGACGCCGCCCGTCAGGTTCGTCTGGCGCGGGAACGCCTGATGAGCAAGGTTGCCGCCCAAACCCGGCCTCGGTACCCCGATGTGTGGAGTCTGGCTCGGGTACGCAGCGCATAGCCCGCGAGGGGCAAGCCGCCACGGGCTACGCCCTTTACCGCTTCCCCCTCGCAACCGAGATTCCCCTTACCCTAAAATGCTGTTCCCTTTAACGATCATCCAACCTCGAGAACTTCTCTCTTTCCAGGCTCCTTTCTGTTTTGGAAAGTACTCTGCCATCAGACGCGTTATCACAAAGCGCCTTGGCGATGATCGAGGAATTAGACATTAAACGTTCCGCGGCATGATAAATATGAAATCACTTGATTATTTTTGAGATTGATTTATTCAAAAAAAGACGCTCTCGTCTAGCGCCCCGCGCCTTGCCTGTCACGGCCTTCAAGCCGTGCCACATGGGTCATACGGCGCCTCGGAAGCGGACAGAAAGGTTAAAAACGGTTTCAGTTTACTAAAATCTACTCGATAGATACCTCTCTTTTGAGAGGCAGTGGCCCTTCGCGGCAGCGCGTTAACACGCGTAGGGGGCGTCCGTCGATTCACACGACACCTGCGATATTTACGACGCGCAGTGTTGCGTTCTCCCGACTCTGACTTGACTTTTGTTTGGAACCGGTAAGGTAGTCGATACCAACTTCCTAACGACGAATGGAGAAAACATGTCGACGTACCAAGAGCTTCTCGCGAAGCGCGCCGCGCTCGAAGCGGAAATCAACGCCGCCAAAGGGTCTGCTCGGGAATCCGCCTTGAAGGAAGTGCGCCAACTGGTCGGCGAATTCGATATCAGCGCCCGGAGGTCTACGGCCCGCGCGCACCACGCAAGCGCGGCCGCGTCGACGCGAAATATCGCCACCCCGAAACCGGCGCGACCTGGAGCGGTCGGGGCCGCCCGCCGGCGTGGATTGACGGCAAAGACCGCGCGCCCTTCGAAATCCAGCAAAGCGCGACCAGGTCTTGAACTCTCGCGGAACACTGGATACATTTACAGTGCGCCGGGCGCCGCCGCCACTCGCGATCTGCCGAGTGGCTGGCCGCAGCTCTCTTGTCTCGCCGACCACTATGAACCTTGCCCCGACAGTTGATTGCCACGATGCCGAGTTCGATCCGATTCGGTACGGGTATGCGCTCGAGCTCGCAACGCAAGATCTGCGACGCATTGCGAAGTCGCTCGCAGCTCGCTATATCAGCGCCGGCCTTGCTCACGCCTTGAGCTGGCCGCTATTGCTCGAGATCGAAGAGCAGGCGTTTTCTGATTTGGCATTTCAGAGCCGCAACGATCCTACGATCATCGACGCACGGCCGCGCATCGGGCCGGCGACGCTGCCGGGCGTCGATTTCAGCGGTCTCATCGACTGGGGGCAGTCCGATCCATCGCTGCCGATCGTCTATCAGTGCGTCCGCGAGCTTCTGATGGGCGCCCCCATGTTCGAGCGCAGTGAGGAAGCTGCGTGAGCGACGTAATCCGTGAGCTCAACGAGCTGCGTACCGATGCCCACGCCCCAAAATGGATGAAGGAACGCCCCACCCTTCTGCACGCAAAGGGCGCGAATCGTAGATTCGCGTTATGTTTGGGGTGGCCAATATTCAGTATATAAGATCGAATGGACGAACCGACTCTCTGGCTGTCGGCACCGACCGAGGCCTATCAGCAGTGGCAACGAACGGAAGCCGCCGGCGCCGATCGGCGTGCGTTCTCGCCGAGGTCGATTGCCCAGCACGAAGCGATGTTTGAACGCTTTATGCGCCACCTCGCGGCCGCGCAACGGTCCCTGGCCACCTTCGGGCCCGACCACCTCGAATCGTTCTTGGCTGATCTCGATCGCCGGTGCAAACCCGGCACCACGACGCGCCTGCGCTATGAGAAGCTTCTCGACAGGCTTGGCCGACACCTGGTCGACGTCGGCGTGCGCAAGACCAATCCAGCGGCCGCCTATGCGTTGACGCAGACGTGGCCGGAGGACGAACCCGTCCCGGTGTACCTGCTCGAAGCCGATGATCATCGACTGCAGGCGTCGATCCGAGCCATTGATGGGCTCGATGATCGCGCATTGCGGAACCGCGCCATCGTTGGCTTATTGCTCTCGACGGGCATGACCGCGCAGGAAATCCGGCAGGCGACCGCCGTCGACCTCGACCTGTCGCCGGCGCGGCCGCACCTCCAAATCCCGAAGCGCGGCCCGCGCGAAGCACGCCGGGTCACCATAGCCGAATTCGCAGTACCGGCGCTCACGCAATGGCGAACCCTGTCCGCGACCGCCGACAGCCCACTGCTGTTCCCGTCCCCCCGTGCAGGCGGGCCGATGACCGACGAGATGCTCGGCCGCATCGTTCGGGACGAGCTCCTCGCGATCGACGTTCGGCTCCCCGATATGAGCCCGCGCACCCTGCGGAACACGTTCGCCAGGCGCCTGCTGCTCGCCGGCAGAAGCAACGATGACGTCATGCATCTCTTGGGCCTGACTAGCCAGCGCACTGTGATCCGCATTCGGTCAACGATCCCGACCGAGCCTCAAGCGGTACTCCAGACTTGACTTCCGCTCCGCCTCGATGGCCTGAAAAAGCCAGCAAGTTCGCTGGCTTTTCTCTATTGGAGCATTCATTATGGACTATGTATCGCGATACACGGACCTCGTCTACTCCACCAACGGCGGCATCGCCGTCTGCCGCTACCGGCTGCTCGCGCTCGCGCCGGAACCGACGCAACTCGTCATTCAGGTCGAGAACCACGGCGGTAACAAGGACATCCTGATCACCGATCACATCGTCCGCGACGGAATCCTCAACCGAATCGCCGATCGCGAACTGACGGGTGTGCCGTTCGACATGCTTTGCGTCGCGTTGACCGAGGCCGGCCAACATCACATTGCCTTCGTCGAAGCCGATCTGGAGGACTACATTCACCGCGGATATCCGTATGAGCGATCCGCTCAACCGGCCGCACGTGGCCGACATATTGAACGGATCTCGATCAATTCCCGTGACCTGGTGGTCGGCCGGGCCCGCCTGCAGACCGCGCATGCGACTCCTACGCTCGTAGACGACAGTCTCGCGGCCATCCTCGACCGGCCGACATCCGCGTAAGCCATCAATACGCGGACGAGTCGCCTCGTCTGGCCATCACATACTGAGTCCGATCGCCAACGACAACGGAGGCGACAGGCAGAAAAAAACCCGGTGCGGACGCACCGGGTTGGGTTCCAAAGTGTCGGGCTTCAAGCCGCCTGGGAGAACAGATCGACAGGCGCCAGATTCTGCATCGTGAGGTGCTCGGTGTTCGATATCGCGCGGTCAACGAGAAATCGATCAAGCTCCGCCGGCGTCAGGTTGTGCCGCTCGGCCAGATGCGCAAAGTATTGCCCGCGCTTGGCCATCTCCTGATACCGGCCCGCCATACCTGCCGGAAGCCGAAGAATGCCCTCGTTCAGCCAGAACCGCGCCGATTCCATCCCCGAGTGCTGCTGCGCCTTCACGGCCCAGCCAGCATCGAAGCTGCAGGTCACGAACGCACACGCTGCCTCGACGTCCACGTCGAACTGATCGCCCTCTTCGAAATAGACGATCTGCTCACCGGACCTCGTGCGTGCATATCGGCTTGGTCGCTCCGGATGGCGGTAGCGATTCCACTGTTCCGCGGCGTAATCGCGAAGTCCATCCGTGGGCACCTCGGCGTCGTACGCGCCGACAAAGAACCACCCATGATGCGGGATGTCGATCTTCGGCAGCGGGTCCACGACCGGCACGTGGTAGCGCCGTCCGAGCCGATGCACGTCGAACCAGACCGACAGCGCTGGAAACGCATGCGGCGCGTAGTGGTGCATCGAGAGATAAAAATCGATCGCCACCAGCTGCGCCGGCGTGATCATCTCGAACTGCACGTCGCAGAGCGCCCGGTTCTCCGGCGTTTCAGGTATCTCGCCCGTGGCCAGCGCGGCCTCATGCCGCTCAGCGCGCTCGACCTCAAGCGCGTCAAGCGTCAGCAGGTACTGCAGCAATCGAACACGCTCCAGGTACGAAAGAACGTCCGGCTTGACCGCCAGATACCCGGCTTCGCTCAGCTTCCGGCCGACGAGCTCGCGACGGCCGAGATCCCATTGCACGGCCATCAGGTAGTTGCGGAAGCGATTCAGGCCCTCCAGATGACGGTGGCCAGCTTCCTTCACCATCGACTCCATCGAACGATCACGCTCGCCGGTCACGCAACAGAACGCGCATCCGAATCGAGAACCGCACGCGGCACGCGCGCCGCCCTCTCCCAGAATCACACCGCATGTCCCCTCGTTGCCAGCGCGGTATAGATCCGAGAGCCGCCGGATCGACTCGCCGGACACGGGCGACGGAAAGGGGCGACCTGCATCCTCCGCGAAGAGCGAAAGCATCGTCCAAACGCAGTCGGTGGACCACTCGGCGACCGGCGAAAACGTGAGAAATCCGTCCGCATTCCGGACGGGTCTCAGCGCATTCTCGTTGCGAGCGGCCATGGCCGTTGCGCGACTACCACTTTCCCCGAACCGGTTGCCGAGAATGGTGACAACTTCGCCACTTCCCCCAGCGGCCGCCGAGCGCTCGAGCGTGACGCGCAGGCGATTCTGCGGGTCGACCTTCCAGTCCGCGGCACAGGCACGTATGCGCTTTCCATTCTTCACCCCGTTCTCCGGGGTGCGGGGAAGCGTCCCGCGCCCGATCGTCGCAACGACGAACTGAGACGCCAGCGATGGCTTCGCAACATGCACCGATACCGGTGCATCTGCGTGCGCATAAGCGTCGCGGATCTCATCAAGCATGCCCTGGAGGTGCCAGTGCATACTCGGATTTTCGATCGTCGTATCCGCGCTCGTCATGAAGTGCTCGCGCGACACGTCGGTGCCGGCACGCCTGACGGCTTCCAGCATCAGGATCGCCGTACACGTCGAATCCTTCCCACCGCTCAGGGCATTCGACAGGGTATAACCCTGCCGAATCAGCGCGACAAGTGCGTCGATCGCCGATTCCATCTTCACCAAGATTTCAGAAAACATATGCTGCTCCCGGTGCACGGAAACAGCCCCATGCGGGAGCCGTTCCCGCATGGGTTGAGGATAGATGCCGATCAGGGCGCGCGGTAGAGTTCGCCGCGCGCAGAGACCGATTCCCAGTTCTTCAGATAGACGTCGGCGATCCGCGCGTCGCCGCGCAGCACCACGACGTTCTCCGAGTTGTACCGGGCCGCCTGTTGCGAGTAGTTGTAGCTGCCGGTCTGAACCGTGACGTTGTCGATGACAATAATTTTCGAGTGCTGAGCCGCGTAGCTGCTCACGACACGAACCGGAATCCCGGCGTACGTGAGCGCTCCGAGCGCGGCACGTGCCCGGCCGCTGCGATCCTCGTCGAGGTTGCTGCGGGCATCGACCGTCACCGCGACGTCGACGCCTCGCCGTTTCGCGGTGATCAAGGCTTGAGTTACTGCCGGTTCGGTGAACGAGTAGGCCAACACGCGAATCGACTGGCGCGCTTCGCCGATCGTCCGCAACACCAGCGCCTCAGCGCCACCATCCGGCGAGAACGCAATTTCGACCCGCGGCAGGGGCTGCGCCTGCGCGTGGCCGCCCAGCGCGATCGCAACGCAACAGCACAGCCATGCCACCAGCACGGCCCAGCCGATTTGCTTCTTCATAGAGGTATCTCCAAAGGAAAAGAAAAGCGCCGCCCCATTCCCGTGCGGGGCGTTGAGAGGCAGCATCGAAACGTTGTGACGAACGAATTAGCGGTTCGCCAATGCTTTCGCCACATCACGCGCGGTGACGGTCAAAAGCCACCGATCGCTGTCTTTCCGCGGCCACTTGGCGAACTCCGCGTACCCCTCTTTCTGCGGAACAGCTGAACTGCCAACCGCAACGAGAAAGTCGAAGCGATCGGCGGGAACGCGCAGTAGCGCGCAGCTGGATTGGAGCGCGATTCGGACCGCCGAAAGGCCGACATACGCCGGGGCGTCGATCACCGTCAGCGCATGCAGTGCAACATCGCGCACTGACGAGTTCCCTGCTTGATCGGCGACGATCGTGAGCGTCGCCAGACGCGCTCGAACCGACATCGCGTCGAACGAATCTCGCGCGCCTTCCGGCACGACACTCGACGCGAGCTGAACAAGATCAACATTCAGGAGTGGCATATAGCGGCCTCAAAAAAAGGACCCCACTCTCTTGCGAGAGCGGGGCCGTTGGTCAACGGATTAGATGCAGGGCTTCGGGTGCCCTGCGGGAAAAGTGTGGACTTGGCCATCCTTGCAGATGACCGCGTCCGTTTTCATAGGCGGCCGCCTATTCACGGCCTGCGAAGCCACCACGTAGCGCAGGGCCGGTGCCGGCGGCTGCGAGCCGCCGTGCATCGCGATCAACAGCATCACCAGGTTCGTCATCCCGTCCATCGAACACTCCTCCGTCGACGATTCAGGACACGACGACAGCCGTAGCGGCCACCGTCACCCAGCGCCCATCAATCAGCACGTCGCGCAGCCGCGAGCCGTTCAGCTCGTAGACGTGCTCCGTACCCATGCGGATGGGTTTCGGGCGAACCGAAACCGTCAGGCTTCGATGCAGAGCAACAGAGTTGGACTTCAGTTTCATAGCGTTCCTCGAAAAGAAAAAAGGCGAGGAACGCCCCTGTGGGGAACGGTCCCCACCAGGGTTAAAAATGTGTGCTGCCCTACCTCGCGAGTGCGGCCACGTCGATGACCGCATCGGCCTCCGCAATCAGGTCGGGCGTTTGCGAGATGAAAAACTCTCGCGCATACCCGCCCTGACGCAGCACCTCGCGCTTCATACGCATGAACTGCACCTTGCGATCGGGATCAAGCGGACCGTCCGACTCGTCGCTAAAGAGCGTCTCGTACGGTTGTCCCGCGTTACCCGCGATATACAGGGCGACGCCGCGTGTCAGGCATTCGTTGATCCACACCTTCTGACCACCGGACATCACGCCGACCGCTTTGCTGCTGTCGCTCTCGGCGTCGTGCACGAGGATTTCAAATCCCTCGCGCGTGTCACCATTGGCCAACGTGCGCTGCGTCTGGATCTCGACCGTGAACCGCGTGCCGTAGCACGCAAGCAGCAGGTCGTTCACCGTCTGCGTCAGTGCCGGGCCCGCGTCGTCGATCGTCAGCGCGATCACGCCGTCATTGCCCAGCCCTTTCGCCAACAGCTTCCACTTCGCGATCTCGTCCGAGATGCGCTCGGCGAGTGCCTGCGTCGCTGAAAAACCCTCAAGCTCGCGCTCGAGCGTCACCAGCGTCGTTTCTCCCGTAGCCTGACTCCGGATCAATGCTTCGATCCTGGCATCCAGCCCCGTGCAGGTCTCGCGTCGAGCGGCCAACTGGCGATCGACATCCGCAATCGCTTGCGCCACGTCGACCGAAGCCAGGCGCGACACCTCCGCGTCGACCTCCCGCAACAAGGCGTTGAGCCGCGCCGTCTCGGTCTCCCGACGTTTCGACGCCTCGCCTCGCTCAACTTCGAGCGAAGCAAGTTCCGCTTGGCCCTGTTGCATCCCGGTTTCAGCTGCATCGAGCAGCGGCTTACGG
This sequence comes from Burkholderia sp. SCN-KJ, assembly GCF_024656005.1. Taxonomy (NCBI): domain Bacteria; kingdom Pseudomonadati; phylum Pseudomonadota; class Betaproteobacteria; order Burkholderiales; family Burkholderiaceae; genus Burkholderia; species Burkholderia sp. SCN-KJ. The sequence continues at coordinate 126,682 of NZ_JANKOG010000020.1, read as the reverse complement.
GCGGCAAGTTCGGTCGCGCGTTGAAGCGTCTGCCGGGCCGCCGTGATCTCCGCATTGACGCGTTGCAGTTCGGCGCGCTTCGCAGACAACGCCTCGACAGCCGGCGCCAGTTGCTCCAGTTCCGCCTTGTGGCCGCGGTACCGGGTCCGAAGGTCATTCAACGAGATGGTCTGGACGTCCACCTGCTGAGCCGCACTCCTCGCTTGGGCGAGCAACGGGCACGTCACGTGAATGTCCATCCCCGCACACGGCACCAAACCGATGACCGCCGATTGCTCGGTCAGGGTCTTGATCAGGTCGGCTTTGGTCGTGCCCTCCGATTGCAGGCTGGAAAGCGTCGATCCGACCGTTGCTGCCCGCAGTCGCTTCGCGTCGAGCTCGTCGATCGCGCGCTGCAAAGGTTCGATTAGTGCTTCGGCCTTGCCGAGCCGAAGCTGTGCATCGTCGCGATCCGCCGCGGCGCCAAGAATGGACTCACGCTGCCGAACAACGGCTGCATGGCCGGCGATCGTGTTACGAATCGCCGTCGCGCGCTGCAGCAACCGTTGCTGCTCCGCCTGCCCGTCACGCTCCAAGACATCAAGCGAAGTCCGCAGCTCGTTGCGACGCGCACCCAGTTCCCCGAGTCGCGCCGCCGCCCCTGCGTTCTCGCCTTGCTTGGCAACCAGCACGGCGTGCTGTTGCGTCAGCGTTGCGATCTCTGCCTGGACTGCCGTACGCTGCTCGCGCGCGGTTGCGACCGCCGAAGCGTCCATCGCGATCGCATTGCGCGTCTGATCGACCCGCTCACGCTTTCCAGAAAATGCGGTGAGATCCTGCTGCACCACACCGAGTTGCCGGGCCAACACCTTCGCGACCTCTGCAGCCTTGGTCGACAACGCACGGAGGTGATCGATCTTCAACAGCTCAGCGAGCAACGCCTTGATCTCGCTCGCTCCGTACGACGCGAGCGGCCGGCGGTTCTGCGCCGAAAACACGCTCGTGAAGAACGACTCAAGCGAACCGCAGATCGCGTCAACACATCGATCGTAGGTTTCGCCCTTGCCATCCGACACGGTGCCATCCGGCAGCGATACCGGCCGCCACTCGCCATCGGTCGAGCGATAGAACAGGAAGTAGTCCGCCTTGCCGGTCTTGCCGGGCTTGCGGAACGCGAAGGTCGACCGATAGCGCAGGCCATCGTGCTCCCATTCGAACTCCTTGCGCGCCTGCACCCCGCAGATGTGATCCCAGTACGAGAACGCATCGACCGAGAGCTTCGACGCGCGCGACGGCATGATCCGGTACGGATGGAGGTTGTCCATGATCGTCGTCTTGCCGGCGCCGTTCGGCCCCGTCAACGCGATCAGTCCGTTGGGCAGTGACTCCAGGTCGAGTTCGACGCTGTCGCGTTTCATCCCGTCCCGTACGCCATGGAACCCTTCGAGTAACAATTTCAGAGGTCGCATGACTGGATCTCCGCAAGCGTGATGGGCTGCAGATAGTCGTCAGGCAGGAACGGCACGTCATCGTCGTCGATCGTCAGCGTCGGCTCGGGCCGGGAGGCCGGCTTGCCCAACGTGCCATCGACGGCAGCCTGCACCGTCCCGCAGAGGCGACGGAACGCGTCCGACGTCTGCTTGAGCACCGCGTCCCAATCGGGACAACCCGTGAGGATCTGCAGCTCGCGCCCCGACCACTGACCCGAGTAGCCCGAGTCGAACGACCAGAGCAGGTTCTGCAGCTCGACGCCCGGAGTGACCACGATTTCAGCCTGGTCGGCTTCGATCACATGGGTCAGGACGAACAGGCCATCGCGTTGCGCAATGACAGCGCCGCGCTGAGCACCGAACGGTTGATGAAAGAGAGCTGCAGTGCACCCGCCATGGTCGACGAGACGCTTCTGCAACGACTTGGCGTCAGTAGACGCGGTATAGGTTTGCGCCCAACGGACGCCGGCAGGATAGAGACCAAACATGAGCACACTCCGGAATGAAGACGGAGTGCGCCCCTGACGGGGAACACGCCCCGTCAGGGTAGAAAGAAAATGGATGCAGCGATGCTGCGTTCGATGCGCCAACGGGCGCGGGGTGAACCTCGTTTCGATAGCCACACGGGCTATCGGAACACGGCTAGTGTTCGAAAGTGACGGAATGCAAACCGTCCATGGGCAAAGCTACGCCGCAAACAGATCGTCGCTGAGCCAGGATGGTTCGTCAGCGACTGGCGAGATAGTCGCCATTGTGGCCAGCGACAAAGCCGGCTCGACGATGGGCGTGCCGGACTGACCACCAGCGGGCTCATCAGCACTGGCTAAACGCGCCAGGATCGCTTGCGCGATCGCGTCGGGTTCGCCGTTCTCGAGCAGCTGCAGCCGATCAACCAGCGGGACAGCATCGACGTCGGCCAGCTCACACCATCGGGTTAACTTCGCGTCGACCGTCGGCGCCGTGCTGATCCCTTCTGCCCGGCTACGCATGACAGGAAGCACGCGCGGCTCGAGCTTCACGCCGGCGGCCGTCGAGAACATCGCTTCGATCGCCTTGCGGTCGACCAGCTGCTTATGCTCTTCGTCGATCTGCCAGCGGATACGCACGAACTTCCCGGCGGATGCGGCCGCGAGTGCTTCCAGCTCGTTCGTGTCAGGCGGCCCGTCAAAAGCAACAGAGACCATTTCACGAGATGGCGTCGGAACCAGCGCCGCATGGGCTTCGGTCGCCGAGACTTCCCACGAAAGGTAACCCTTGTTGCCGAGCTCGCCGTAGTGGAAACGTCCGATCGAACCCGGATACCCCACGAGGCGGCCCTCGCGCTCCCACGTCTGGTACTTGTGGATGTGACCCAGCATGAACGCCGAGCACTCCGCACCAAACAGCGCACTCAGGCTAAATTCGTGGTCGAATCCTGCCATCGTGACACCGTGTTCCGTCTGACAACCGTTCACCGTGCCGTGTGACACTCCGATCGTCGGGACGCCTGCCGTTCGAAATGCCGCATTGATCCGGCCGGCAGCAGCGAGGAACCCCGCGAGGGTATCCGCGAGATCTGTCGACGCCGCCAGCGACCCGACGCGCAGCGCCAGCTCTGCTTTGTTCATCGTCGGAAGACAGGTAAAGACCGCTTCGGGCTCGCTGTACAGATGGTGTTGCACTTCGTCCTCGTCGAAGACCGGCCCACGCGAGAACCAGAAGTTTCCATTGTAGAGAGCAACCTGACAGACGCGGTCCGCAATGGCCACCGGATACCGCGCGCCCATCAGCGCGAAGTTGTCGAGAGTCCCGGGCGGCTCGTGCGAGAACGTGCCCTGCAGCATCAGCACCGGCATCGCTTGCGCAAGTCGGTGCACCTGAGTCGCGAGTGAGTTCAGCGCCGGCGCATGGGCGTCGAGCCGATGGTCGGTCGAATCACCGCTGATCACCGCCACCTGGGCCTCGCGCGCTATCGCGTCGCCTACCGCATGCGAGAAGCACCGGTCCGCCTCGTCGAGGTGTTCAGGCGCGTAATGCAGGTCAGAAAAATGCGCGATCTTCATCAGCGCCTCCAGAAAAAGAAAAGGCCACCCGCAGGTAGCCAGAGATAGGTCCGCGCCGGCATGCGGCGCAAAAAGGAAAGTTACGACCGAGAAAGCGCGTCCCGCACGTGCATGAGCGCCTTGCCGAGCAGGTTCAACCCCTGCCAGGCGGACGGATCAGCGATGCGGGGATCCTGTTCGCCGAGCCCTACACCCCAGATCCGGTCATACGGGCTCGCCTCAACCAGGACCGACGTCCCGGTCGCGCGCAGCGCGTTCGCGAGAGCCGCGTTTTGTCGAAACTTCTCACGACAGCCGACGAACATGATCTTCTCGCGCGCCGTAATCCAACGAGCCTCGTCGAAACCGCGTACCGAACGGCCAAGCCGCTTCTGCTCGCGTGGCGATGTCGACGACAGGATTGCTTCCGCTGTTGCGTGGTCATCGAACGGCATGGCCTTCGCGTACATCATGAATTGTTCGCCACAGTTGAAGGTGACTTCGTGGAACGTGAAACTGCACGGGTGCCAATTACTGAACACGTCGGCGGCGCCGAAAAACGCCGTGATGTTGCCGATCCGGCGCATGGGATCCTCCAGAGGGATGGGTCAAAGAGATAGCCGCTTGCGCGGACGATTTCGATGCGTGGAACACGCGGTCGAACGCACTTGAGCAAATTGCTTTGCTGAAGGGCTCTCCGGATCGCGCTGTAGAAAAGGACACCGGCCCCAAAGGGCCGGTGAAAGGGGTGTCATTTACGTGCCGTGGTACGACTCGACCGCGGCTCCGATTTCACTTTGAAGTGAAGTCGGGTTCTCCAGCGCCGTCGTCAGCCTCGCGATCATCTTGTCGACGTCGGTGGGCCGTTCCACCCAGCCGCGTCCGAATCGGAAGTGGCCGTAGATGCGAAAAGCCTTGCGCTGGTCTTCCTCAACGAAGCGAAGGCGCTGCAGCAGGTCCTGCATGCGATGGCGCTTTTCGTCCATCGATTCGGGTGGACCGTCGCCGGCTACAGCCTGATCAGCACGCATGGCGGGACTTTCTCCCTCCGGCGGGTGAAGCTGAATCACCGTGCTGCCAGAGTCGGGCACTGTGGGCTGCCCGGCGCCTTCGATCGCTGCCGTGGCGTCCTCGGCACCGTCGAGCAGTGCACCGATGTCGATATCCGCATCGAGCACGGTCAGCATCTGCATCTGACGCACCGCGTCGCCCGCCTCGTTGATACGCGTGATGTCGAATTCCCGCTTCGAGATCCAGAACTTCGTGCCCGTCAGCTTGCCGCGAGCCAGCTGGACCGTCTTCATCGCCGCGTATGCTTTCTGCAGGACGTAGATCGAGTTCGTCGGGAGTTCAATCAAACCCAGTCCCTTGATATCGGGAATGGCGAAGATGAACTGGGCACCGAGGTTGCATTGCCGGCTTTGGTACTGTGGGCATTGCTCGGGGTTGCAGATGCCATCGGGAATCGCATCATCCTGCCGGAAAATCACGTCGCGGCCGCCGAAATGGCGAGCCGCACGCTGCGCCCGCGGATCGCGCTCGACCTTCGCATACGTCTTGCAGTAGCGCAGACCATCGGGTCCGTACTGCGAGAAGTACTTCCGACCGCTCGAGCCCCACGCCGCCATCTCATTCGGGATGTTTTGCATCCAGTCGTTGAAGGCGAATAGCACGGGGAAGCGGTAGAGCCGGATGCCGTGCCCTCGATCCTCACCGTAGAGCCGGAGAATCTCGTCGGCGACGTCCGGATTGTTGAAGTCCGAGCGGCGGCACGTGAAGTAATCGGTGTTGCGCGGCGCCAGCGCATGCTTGAGCCGACAACGGGATTCGATCGCTTTGCCGATCGTCTCGAACGAGTCGCCGGCGGCCACCATCTCTTCGTACAGCGCAACCGCATCCGGATTGCCCCGAGCGGCCGAGGTCAGGACCTTGATGCCGGGCCGGATCTTCCCGATCACGGGCGGGCGCATGGCCCGCTCTTCGACGACGCTCCGTACGGGGCCGCCGATCAAACTGACAACTGCATTCATGAAGGTTTCCTCGCAAGTTGGAAGATCGCCTGGGTGCGCAACGCGTCCGCCGATTGCTCGAGCGCGTTGGCGGCCGCCTCTCCGCGGCGGTTGGCGATACTGGACAGAAAAATCCGGCGGTCGGAGTCGGTGAACATCGCGACCTGGGCCACTTCGCAACGCTCCCGCCAGGCGGGTGTCGTCGTGTCGGTGGTCGACCTTTCCTCGGCGATCGTTTGACTGATCACGTCGGCAATCCGGGAATTGAGACGATTGGGAAGCACACGCACCTCCGGGACAGAAAAAAGACGAAAAAAAAGCGCGTTCCTCGGCAGAGGAACGCGCTTCGTGGATTCGGTTAAATGACCCAAGCACCACGTCCCTTCCGGGGACGTGGTGCTCAGGGAGCCGGTCGGCTCATAGAGAGGACGTTAGGTCGTCCTCGCACAGCATGGTCACGCTGTGCTACAGCCCATTTTCGGAAGTGCCATTCCGACGCAGGTTCACGGCTCAGTCGACTACAGTCGTTCTACCCAGACAGAGGCCTGGAGAGAGACACCCGATGTCCGGGGTCGAACGACGTCGCGGCGCAAATGAATGCGGCCAGCAACGAGTTTTATGACTGAAATGGGGAGCACGGGCGAGGCGCTCATCAGAAGGGAATTCCACACTGGTTGCCAACCAGTCGGAACATGCCCATAGGCACGGCTTGTACAAAAGATGGACTTCGGCCAGCGAAGTCAAGGTCGATGCGTCAGGGACGCGAGAAGTAGAGTCAGTATCGCGAATATCTCCGCCCGCAATCCCCGAAAAGCTCACGAAAACAGGCTCGCTTTTGCCGGTACGCACATCGAGTGCCTCGCTCAGAATCATCGATGAGAGAGACCACCCGAAAAAATCATGTCTGCCGTTCTCGAACCACCGCACGAAGGGCGCGGGCAACCTGACACGCCCACGCAAAACACCCCGCCCACCGACGAGTCGCCGGTGCGCCTCGCCACGTCGACCGGATTGAAGCCAATCCAGCGTCTGACGAGCGACAGCCGTATCGACAAGATCGTGCCGGATTCCGACGCGGTCACGATCCTGCACTACAGCTCCGTCTTCGCACGCACGTTCATCCGTAGCGACTACAACTTCTGCGCGGCCAAGATCGCCGTTGCGCGCGGCGGCAAGGTACTGGCCGTCCAGACCGCCCTGCGGGAAACCGCCGACTGGATGCGGAAAGCCACCGCGTGGGTCGAACGGCACAACGCGCGCGCGCTCACTTTCCCGTACGAACAGATCGAATTGAAGGTGACGCGGCCGCTGGCCGGCCTGCTGGTCAGGTGCCTGACTCAATACGACCGCCTGTTCGTCGCGTCGATGGAGGCGCAGCTCGCGGAGAAGATCACGCCGCAGGACCGGGCCAACATCCTCAAGAACGCCGAGGGCCGGATCCTGCATGTGAGAACCGTGTGCATCCCGGACAACGACCGATACGACGCCGACGGCTCCGCACGCGACTGACGCGACAGCACCTGCAGCACGACCCCACCGGCTTGACATTGAAATCCGGTGAATAAGCTCGTCTTGAGCCTGCCGCGCCTTCAAACGCTGTCGCGGTATGCCGATCATCCACGGAGGAAATCTTGGACATTCGAGAGATCCAGGCGCTACATGCCCAATACTCGTCGCAACCGGTCGTCATCGACATCAACAGCCACGTCCGGGCGCTCCCTGCTCCTGACCGACAGGAATCGACGCGCGAGCGCGTCACCGCTCGACTCTCTTCTACCGGTCGAAAACTCGGCCGGCCGGCCGCGATCGTCCTTGCTGTCGCAGCGGGGGCGGGACTCACGGGCGTCAGCGCGGCGAAGCTCTGGCACGCGCTCCATCCGCCGCAGGCGGTCGTACACGTTGAGCGGTCGACCACACAAACTCCGGTCACTCCGCCGGCGCCCTCAGCGGCTTCGACGACGCGCGGCTCCCAACGGCCGCTCACCAGTGCGGACTTTACCGAGCCGACCGCCGGCGTGCCGGCCGACCGGCCCCGCGTCGACGTGCAAGCGCTGCGGACCGGGGACGCTGACGGATCGGCGCCATCGGCTAGCGCCGCTGAGCCCGTGACCGATTTGGAAAGGGCCGCCACGTCGCAGATCCGAGCCGCGCGCGCGGCCTCGAATCCGGCCGCAAGCCAGCGACAGGTCACAGCCGTTCAAACGCCCCCGCCGACGCCGCCCGCAGCGACGTCAGCACCCGTCGCGGCACCGCCGACGGCGCAGCCGACTGAGCAGCCGAAACCCACGCCGCGCAGGCTCCATCGTGCACCCGTTCGGCCGCGCCAGGAGCCGGCTACCACCGAGGCGACAGCATCCACACCGCATAACGAACCCACGAAGACCGAGCACTCCCCGAAATCTTCGACGCCCGCCAAGACCGGCGACGTTCCACTGTTCTGAAAGAGGCACGCCATGAAAGCGAAACCGAACAACGTGACGGTCCTCATGCCCGGCCTGGTCGTCGAAGGCAACATGATCCTCGACCATGGCCTGAGCGTATTCGCCCTCGCAAACGGCGACATCATTTCCACCGAGGGCCTGCTGCACGTCGGGGCCGGCGGTATCGTCAAGGGCAAGGTTCAGGGCGAAATCGTCCGGATCGATGGGCTCGTGGAGGGCGACGTCCATGCTCGCGACATGCTCGAAATCAACGGCCGTGTGCTCGGGAACGTGTTCTATTGCGGCACGATCCGGCTCGGCCAGCACGCCGCACTCAATGGCCAACTCCGTCGCGTATCTCGCGAACTTGTGATCGAAAACTCACCCACCGATCGCGAGGCCGCAGCCGAGCGTCTCGAATCCCGAGGTGCCGCTCAATGACGACGCTCCGTCGGCTTCATCGCGTTACTGACATCACTGTCGCATGTGTTTGGACGATCCCGGTGATCATCTTCACGGGATACATCCTGTGGAGTCTCGTGCCCTTCTTCCAAGACGACGTGAGCTCGCAAATCGCCTGGGTCATACAAACCGCAGCGTACTTTTGCGTTCGAGCCGTCACCGGCGTATGGACCAGACAATGGGACTTTTTCCCGATCAGTTTCGATCAATGGGATCTCATCGAATGGGCATTGCTCTACTTCTATGGATTTGTTATCGATCTCGCTCCGGCGTCCGTGGTGCTTCAACTCGGTTCAGTGACAACCCTTTACCTCAATCGCAGCGCGTTCTCGGTGGCGGTTCGGATCCGGCGCTCGAGACGTGAGAAGGTAGGAGTTTCGTAGCCACATCACGACCACGACCGACGCACCTCCCTCCCGGCCGACACCAGCGATTCTGTGCCGTATTCTCGTATCGGTAAACAAGGGCGAGTGACAGGTCTGAAATCGCCCCAGTCCGGCCGCCTCATGCGGCCGAATTCTGTTCGATCCCGGACTCAATCACAAAACGCGAGACGGGGTTCTTCTTGATCGACGAGATGGTCAGGCTATCCCGAGCGCGCGTCATCGCGACGTAGAAAAGGCGCCGCTCCTCCGATTCCGGGCTCTTTTCATCAGGCACCACGCCCTCCTCCGATCGGCTGATCCACACGTGGTCGTACTCGAGCCCCTTCGAGCTGTGCATCGTCGTCAGCACCAGGACGCCGTCGCCAGGCTTGTTGTTGTCGCGCTTCAGGAACTCGATACGCTCGGTAAAGGAGCCGGTCAGGCGACTCACTATGTCGTAAATGCACTGGATCGCCCGAATCGCGACGTCACCCTTGGCATACGTCATCATCCATTCGTAGACGCCTTCCAAGGCGAGCGAGTGGAACAATCTCTGGCAGAGCACCTGCCACTCGCCCAGCCGCTTCATGAAGGCCCGATATGCCGTCGCGGTGTCATCGCGCAGCCCGAGGCCGACGAGCTCCTGTTTTTGCATCTGGACGAAGGCGGCGCCCATGCGCTTGTGCAACGCGCCGAGGTCGTAGGAGCTCATGCCCATGTAGCCCAGGACGGCGTCGATGCCGTTCTGCTTGTGGCCTTCGACCACCTGCAGCAGGTTGCACATCAGCGCGGCCTGCGGTTTGTTGAGCACCGATCCGCCCGATGCCCGGTAGTACGGCACGCCGTGCGATCGGCACACAGCCTCGATCGGATCGAGGATCCGGTTCGTTCGCGCGAGGATCGCGCAGCTTGCGCCGGCAGCGAGTCTCGGTTGAAGCGCCTCGACGGCGGCCACTGCGTCGCCATACTCATCGTCGAACCGCCGCGCCGCGATCGCCCCGCCAGCGCCCCGCGCGGCATGCAGGATCTTCGGCATCCGATCGACGTTGTTCTGGATCACCCGGTCGGCGGCCGCCAGGATCTCCGCGCGACAGCGATAGTTGCTACCCAGCACCACGCGTTGCGCCTCGAACGTGCTCGCAAAGCTCTCCATGCCGCGAAAGCCGAGTGCGGCCCGGAAACCGTAGATGCTCTGGTCGTCGTCGCCCACGACCGTGACGTGCGTGCCCGCGCGCGCGTGCAGCTCGACCCACCGGAACTGCAGCGGGTCCGTATCCTGGAACTCGTCGACGAGCAGATCGGTGAACCGATACGGCTTGATGTCCTCGCTCTGCATCCGCTCGACGGCGAGGCGCAACATGTCCTGGAAGTCGATCTTGCCGTTGCGTTCGAGCGCGTCCTGGTAAGCGGTGTAGAGCGTGGCCTCGGCCGAACCCTCATCAGCTCTACCGAAGTTCGTCTTGATCCGCTCGATGATCGGCACAGCCTCTTCGACCTTCCAGTCATACCCGAGCTCGGCAAGCACGCGCCCAAGCATCCCGAGGCGATCGCCTTCCGATGCGATGTCCGGCCGCCCGCGGCCGGGCCGTTGCAGCTGCTTGTACGCGAGCGAGTGGAAAGTGCCGGCGATCAGCCGGCGTTTAGCATCGTGCGGCGCCAGGGCGAGAATGCGCTCGCGAAGTTCGACGGCCGCATCCTTGCTGAAGGTGACGGCGCCAACCACCGCCGTCGGGTCCTGCAGCAAGAACGCGGCCTTCGTCGCACTCATCTTGGTCTTGCCCGCGCCCGGGCACGCGATCGCGAGGCAGTGGCGGCGCAGAAGTGCCACCTCGCGCTGTTGGGGATTCAACTCGTCGAGCATGGCACCGGTCTTCCCGATCAGTTACCGCGAACGGTGTTCATCAGCTTCAGGTGGGTCGTGTAGCCGCGCAGGCCGACCGGGTGGAACTTGCGCAGGAAGCGCGCGGTCTCGTCGTCGACGTCGGACTGGTCACGAATCCCGTTCCAGACGAGGAAATCGAAGTGATCCATCACCTGGTCGAACTTCAGGATCACGGAGAGCAGGCGCATCGAGAACCGCGAATATGCCTCGACTTCGATATCGAGCGACGGTTTCGTCACGGTCGGCGCGAATACCGTCTCGCCGCGATCGCGCATTTCCTTCTCGGTCTTCTCGCGGAAGCCTTGCGCAACGTCGAGCTGTTCGTTCACATAGGCTTCGAGCTGGTCGAGCTGCTTCTCGAACCACGTGCTGACGACCCCCTGCTCGTTCGCGCCGTACGTCGCGCGACCGAATCGCTGCATGTTGATCGTCATCCGGTTCAGGTACGGCCACCACTGCTCGAACAGCGGCCGAAGGCGCGTGTGTTTCATCGTGACCCGCGCGGTCACGACCGCGGCTCCCGACAGTTGCTTGTTCATCAGCTCGCGACCGATCTCGCGACGCCGCTGGATGATTCGCGCGCGCTCTGCGGGCGACAGGTCGCGAAACAGCGTACGGGTGCGCGCCACCTCTTCGAGCTTCTGCTTCGCTTCATCGATGCTGATCAGCCCTTCGCGCTGCAACACGTTGGCCGAATTCTCCATCTCGTCGAGTTCCCGCTCGACTTCACCATCGTCCGCGCCGTCAGTCGTCTGCCGGGCGTCACCCTCAACCAAGCTACCCTTGACTGCTGATACTTCGTCGCCCGCCGGCGGGAGTACGGCCACGTGGCCACGTGCCACGTCCGCGGTATCGGTGCCGACGTGCGCTTCTTCGTTGATCGTGCTCATGTGGATCCTTTCTGGTTGACTAACCGCACGTGCGGCTTGCGTCTATTCTTGCGGGCCTATGCTGCGACGGACGTCCAAAACGTGAACGATTTCGCGCGGCTTTCGCGGCCGCCGCGAAACGCTGGACGAAAAAAAGCCCCCTCACAAGGAGGGGGCCAGGCTGAAAGCTCTACGGGGAGTCGAGCTTTCTGAGGACCGTAGACCATTGACTTATTGTGGCGCGGCCGGGCCGCCCAGTTCGGTGCAAATCGTCAGGTATTTCGTCTGCCTTTTCCCGGTGCGCGGCGCGCAACCGGTTGTGGGCCTTTCGGCAGAAAGCTATACGAAAAGCTGGGGCTTTCCCGGGCTACTGGTATGAAGATGCCGCTTTCCCGAGCAACGCGCCGAGACATCCCGCGATCGCCAGCCAGTACGGTGCAAGGAGCGGCACCGGCGCGATCAACACCGTGAATGTCACACCGAATACCAGCAAGATCCCATGACCGGCGAGATGGAATGACAGCGGACTGACGTAGCCGGCCGCCGCAGCTCTAACCTTGCGCCGGACCGTCCCGTCGATGAACATCGCGATGCCAAACACGAGCGCTCCGAGCAGCCAGTACTTCATCACGGTGAGCCGATAGACCATCCGGTATACCAACCGCCAGAAATTGTGGACCCACCGACTGGCGAAGTTCGCCACCCCACCGTCCTCGATCTGCGAATCGTTCGTAGACTCCATGGAGGCATGTACCAGCCCCGTCTCGACAAAGTAGCGCTTGAAAGTACGATTCGTCGCGTCGACAACATCCGCGGTTCGGGCTTCTCCAAGGCTGGATGCAACCGATTCCGCTTCGGCATCCGGAATCGCGAACAACGACGGGTCCGGCAGCGCCGGCATCAGCGCAACCGAGAGCAGCGGCACAAAGAAGAACCACATCTTGATGTGACCGACAAAGCGGCTACCGGCCATACAGCTCTCCCACGAGGCCGCCGATGAGATAGATCGGCAGGATGATCAAGCCGGCAAGGCCGACATAGAATCGCGCCGGCTGGCGATCGATGAACATGGCCAGTGCGTACGCCATCGCGTTACGACCTTGCTGGAACTCCTGCGGCGGCCGAGCAGCCGAGTCGTCCTGCGCTGCAGCAGTCGTGATCGCGCGATGCACGGTGTGGTCATCGACCCGCGTCAGTGTCCGAATCAGAATATGCGTGAGCGACATCGTATTCCTCGAAGTACAGTCGGAAGGTTTCCCCTGTCAGCGCGCGTGCCGCGAGCTGGAGCGCCGCCGATCGCTGGCTGATGTTCTCCGGGCACCGCTCGTCAACCATCTCTGGCGCTTGTTTGTGGCGCGACTCGAATACAGTGACCGGCTCGAACATCGGCGACCAGACGTGGCAGCGCTCGCCATCGCGCACGACAAAGCGCCGCGCGTACAGCATATGGGCTGACCCGAACAGCCCTTGCATGAAAGCGACGTGCGGATCGCCGGTTTTTCGCACGCGCTTGAACGCAGCAAGGCCGTCCACGAACATCTCCTTGACGAGCGGCTCCGCCTTCCCGATGAAGTGCTCACCGACGAACTCCGCGACACGCGTGCACACCAGCTCCAGCTCAGGAGCAAGGGTGAACACCGGGGTCAGGTGGGCAGAGAGCTTGTGCTCGCGAATGATTTTTTTGAATACGGCAGACATGCTTGGTTGTTTAGCCTGTAAGAATTGGAATACGTCCCTGGTACACCGCGCCGCCCGAAATCCGCATGAAGTACTGCAGGTTCGGCAGGCTCTGGATCAGGCGAGTCGGGATCAACGGCACTGCCTCCAGCTGCTGCGACCGCGTTACCGATCCGGTGAACTCGCCGACATGGCCTTCGCTCGCCTTGCTTGTGCTGCTCGAGACGATCAGGTTTCGAATCGCGGTATCCCCCACCTTTTTCGAGAACCACTCAGCCGTGTCGGTATCTTCCAAGCGTAAGATGATCTGGTTGTTCAGGTTCCCCAAAACCTGCAGCATTTTTGCGGCATTCCCCAGCTTGGCTTCGAGGTCAGCGCGTGTCTGGAACGCCACGAACGCGTTGAAGCCTGCGCCACGGCCCTTGTTCAAAATCTGGATCACCTGCTCGTTGATCGCCTCCGCAATCTCGTCGATGATCAGCACGACCTTAGGGGGCGTGTCGTAGAAGTTGTAGATCGAACCACACACCGCCGAGACGTCGGCCAGGATCATCGACGCGATGGCCTTGGCGACAATGCTGTTGGACAGCGAGTCGAGGCCAATGTGAAGGACAGCCTTCTGGCGAATCACCTTCTCGATCGTCCAGATCTCACGTTCGTCCTCGAAGTCGTCAACCTTCGGCGCGAGCATCAGGCCGGTTTCGCCCGTGGCGAGCATCTGCAGCAGCGGCAGTGCCGACGCAATGATCCGCATGTAGTGCTCGCGGTCGTGCACGTGCGTCGCGATCAGGCCGTCGATCGCTTCGTGCCCCCGGTCGATTGCGCCGAACCGAGCCTGGTAAAGCGAGATCATCGCGTCGACCTTGGTCGAGCCCGGCTTGTTCGCGAACTTGACCGTGTCGGCTGTTACCAGCTCCTCCCAGTTGCTCAGTCCGCTCTCGATGAAGAAGCGCTTGAGGGCCTTCTCCAGGAGCGGGTCGATCCCGAGCTGCGCGTACTTCAGGATCGAGCGCAGGTTCGGCTTGTCGCCGATGTACAGTTCGCCGTTCACCGATCGGCTGATGAACAAGTACGCAAAATCCCGAAATGGCCCTTCCTCCATCAGCTGCGCAATGCGGCTCGGAATCTCGGACGGCTGCGACCAACTATCGAGCGGCTCGAGACGAATGGACTCGGATGGCTTTGCCTGATTGAAATATAGGAACTTGCGGCCGGTACGCTTCGCCTCGCGCTCGACACGCGCCTTCCATTCCTTGTCGTTTTTCGGATCGATATCGATCAGCACATCGCCGCAGTGGATCACCTGCGTCGAGATGACTTCGTACGTCCTCGTCTTACCCGAGCCAGTGGTGCCGCCCACAGCGGTATGGCCGCCCATCGCCTTGTAGTGGAACGGCACGTACCCCTTTTTGGCCTCCAGCCCGTGTGTCCAGGACACGCCCTGCGGCGTCCGGTCTCGGATACTGTCTTTTGGTGCGAACAGATTCTCGATCATCTCCTCGAACGCACGCCCTATCTGGGTCTTCGGCAGCCACCTAGGCAGACCCGGGATCTCGGTGGTCGGCATCCGCAAGATGTCGTGGGCCATCTGGCAGTGCTTCTGTGTCCATTCGAAGCCCGTGCCGAGGAACATCGCGTCCGCCTCGGCCTTCATCCGCGTCTGGATCGACAGCAAAGCCGGCACCGCAAGTGTCGTCAGCCATTTCGTCGACAGCCCCATCCGGAATTTCAGCGCGCGCCAGACTTGACTCGAGCGGAACGTCCACAATGCCAGCGCCACAAGCGCGAACGCCCAGCCGTACGGCATGCCCGAGAACGGAAGAACGAGCAGCGCAACCAGCCACCCAAACGCGGCCCTGACCTCGTAGATCGGCCGAAAGTGGTTGATATAGCCCCTCATGCACCACGCTCCTGAATCAGCTCACCGATGCGCGGCGCCAACGTGACTTCCGACGGCTCGTTGGCGAGCAGCAAGCTTCGGCGGCGCATGTGCTCGATCAGGGTGTCGCTCGCGACGCCATAGCTGCCGATGGTCCGCTTCGACAGGACGAGTCCCTGGTCGGTCCAGCGCACCTTCGCCTTCGCCGCCGCGACGTCCTGCTGCAGCGCCGAGAAGAAGTCTACGATCATGCGCGGTGCACCCTTCAGCACCTCATCGAAGTGGTTGCCGCTTGGCGCGGCAGCGGCCGGCTCGCGACGAATCTCGACCGGATTAACGGCGGCGGCCGGCGGCGGAAGCTCGAGCGCCATCTGCCGCGCATCCGGGCCCTTCGGGGCCGTGTGCGCAGCCGGCGCCGCTGGCGTCACCGCCGTCGTCGTACTTTCGGGGGCAGCAGTCGGCAGCGATCCTGAACCAGACGGTGCGCTACCGCCGGCTGCAACGGGCACCGGCGCAAGATCGGCTGTCGCTGGCTGTGCCGGTGCCGGTGCCGGTGCCGATGCCAGTGCCGGCGTTGGCGTGGCCGCCGCCGACGCCGCCTCGACCTTCGGCTCCAGTTCCGCCGCCACATGGATAGCAGAGGGAACAGCGAACGTCACCGGCTCGAAGACCGCCTGCTGCGCCTTCCGATCGAAATCCGCAGCCGTCGCGACTGCCTGCCGCACGACCTTGTGGGTCAGCGACTCGACACCCATCGGGCTCCGCGTCGGGTTGATGGCGCCGAACATCTCGGCCTGAACTTCGGAATCGAGTCCGCCGAGCAGCTCGGTGCCGACCAGCGCATGCGCCAGCATGCCGGTCCTCATCCGTTCGACGGGAAGTGGCGTAGCGCGACGCGCCACACGGTAGCTCACGCCGGCAAGCCACGGCCCGAGTGCACCGTGAACGGAGGGATTCCAGACCTGACGGTCCGTCGCACGTTCTATGTCGAAATGACGGTACGGTTCGTCCAGGCCCGAGCAGATCGCTGCGAGAAACACGCCGTAGTTGTATTGCGGTTCGATCCGCCGGCGACGCTCGGACGAGAGGTTGGTTCCAAACTTCAACCCACCGGCCAGCCGCATCGCATAGAACGCCGTTTCCACCGTCCAGCGGAACGCGCCGGCTGGCTCACGGTACAACTCCGGGCTGAAGGGTATGGAGGAAAACCAGTCTGCGCAGCGCCGGATCAGCACCATCCACTTTCGATCGAACTCGGCACGTGACGACTCGTTCGCACACTGCGCGATGAGGTCGATTCGGCGTTCATTGCGGGTCACCAGCTCCCCCGCGTCAATTGGCTCGAAAAGACGTGCGTCCGTCATCACACCACGCCCTTCGTTGCGAGTTTCGTCAGGCTCTTGAATGCCGCGCCGCTTGCGTTCGCGCCACCACCGAACATCGAAGCGAACTTCGGAATTTCGAATGCGAGGATCAGGACGAAAATCGACAGGTCCAGGGTCAGCGATCCGGAATACGGTGTCGTAAGTCCCTTCGAGATCGTGTTGCCGAACGACGTCGCAAGCGTCGTCGTCATCAAGCGCTGAAGAATCGCCGCGACGACCATGTACATGCCTGCACCGATCGTGAAATCGAGCCAGCTCTTGAACCACCCCCGCGTAAACTCCGACATGCCGAGCGCGAACGCGATCTTTCCCATCACGATCGCGACGGCCATCTGGATCGTGCCGAGCGAAACATAGAAAAGAAACACCAAGGCCGCGATCATCAGGAACAACCACGCGAACAGCAGCGGTGCAAGGTTGATCAACAGCGCAATATAGTTCCACCAGTGCTCCGCCTTCAGCGCCTCGATGACTGCGTCGTAGATCGCGCCAGCCGACTTAACCATGGCCATCGGCAATGACTGGGCGTCGGTACCTGACACTGCGATCGCCATGTCGTTGAACCATTTGTAGAACCCGGGCGCCCACCTGCCGTAAGCGATATAGACCGCCGCGAAGATGCCCAGTATTGCGAGGTCTTCGAAGAGGCTCTGCCAAGCCGCGATCGGATCTCTAGTAGCCGCGAATCGGAGCGACGCCAGCACGACCGTCGTCACCGACAACCCAAACGCCATCTTGTTGGATTCGTTGTCGAGCGTCTTGCTGACCTCTACCGCGAGATCGATCAGATTCTTCATGATTTTCGAAATCTCTTCGATCGCCGCAGTGGCGCCCTTCGCGACCTCCCCGTTCACATAGCTCGAGCTCCAGCCGGACGACATCGCCTGCGACAAGCCGTCCATTAGCCCCGCGCGTGCCGCAGTCGGTAGCGCGAGCGCGAGAATGAGCAGCCCACATCGGAGCCACATGCGAAGTACGCTTTTCTTCATTGCTGCCCGATCCCGTACGCAGCCCGCTCGGCCTGTTGCTTCGAGATGAATTTCTCCGCGTCGCCCGCCTTTTCCTTGTCCTCCTCTGCTTGCTGCGCATCCTTCTGCGCGTCCTTCTGCGCCTTGGCCGCGTTCAACTGGAGGATGTCCGCGTTCTGGCTCGTCACAATATCGAGGTAGTGCGTCGTGATCTCGGCCGTCGCCTGCTGAGTCGGCGACATCGCCAGCTCGGACTGCAGTTGCTGTCGGCGCTGCGCCATTTCGTTCGTGTGCTGCATGATGTTCGAACCCATCTGGAACAGGTTTCGCGCGACCTTGTCGTTCTGTTGGACCAACGTGTTCAGGTCCGCGAACCACTGCGCATTCGACTTGCCCGAGCGAGTAACCAGTCCCTGGACCTGGGTGACCCATTCACCGCCCTTCTGGAGATCGCCGTAGAGGCCCTGCAGCGTGCCGACCAGCCCCTTCACCTTGTTGATATCGCCGGTGATCTGGTCATACGCAGCCTTCCACGCAGCAGGATTCAGATTCTTCGCCTGCAGCAAGTCATTCACCATCATCTGGTACTGGTAGAGGATGTTGGTGTTCTGATATATCTCGCCCTTGACAGCCTTAGCCGCCGTGATCACGTTCTGCGCAAAGTTCGTCGGGTCGAACACCGTCAGCTGCGCGAACGCATGTTGGGTAACGAACATCGAGGCCGCGAATGCCGCGGCGCGAAGGGTCGGCAAGAGTTTCATCGTGGGCCTTTCAGTCGAGGAATTGAACCGCCGTACGAGCGGCGCACGGCATCGTGGGTGCGTCTTCCGGCTTTTCCCGGGGTGACGGCTGCTGGCCGGCCTGCGGCGCCACCAGTCGCACGCGGACGGGCGTCCCGATGGCGATGTTGTTGATTTCGTCTGCCGTGAGCGCGAAGAGGTCGCGGTACAACGACTGCCGGGTAGAGCTCAAATTGAGCTTCATCGGGTTCCTGTCAGTCGACGGTGGCCATTTCACGCAGATAGTCCTCACGCCAGGTCGGCGAGCCGCTCGCGAGATGCTTGTCGAGCGTGCGCTGCGCCGCGCCGTCCGCGCGCAAGATCGAGAGCGCTTCTTTCGGGAACTTCGCCTGGAGCATCCGCGAGTGATCCGGCGTCACCCATAGGTAGTCTCGGTTGGGAACGCCTTCGCTGATCATGTCGATCTGGTCTTCGGTCAGCCCGAACACATCGCGATAGAGCCGCTTGTTGTTTCGCGCATCGCGGTTTGGCAGAAAGAAGAAGTTCTGGATGTTTTCCTTCAAGATCTCGAAGTTCGGAACCCGCTCAAGCTGGCTCAGCGACTGTGTCGCCATCACCAGCGTGCCGTTCAACCCACGGATCGTGACGGCCCACATTTCCAGACGCGCATAGAAGCGTGGGTACCGGAAGAAGAAGCCGCACTCCTCGACCTCGATGATCGTGACGCGCTTGCCATCCAACCATTGCGAGATGCGGTAGAAGGCGTAATCCATGAACAGCGCGGCGGCGACCGGATAGCTCTCGAACAGCTCGCCCATCTCGATCGCAAGATCGTCGGAAAGGGAGAACGCGTCTTCGACGTGATCGAAGAATCGACCGTTCTTCTCACCCTTCGACCAGATCTGCAAGCGATCCCGCAGCTCAACGGGCAACAGCGTGGTCAGGAACGAGAGCGTCCAGTACTCCGGGCCATAGCCCTGCGCGAGCGTGACGACCCGCTCATAAATCGTCCGCTGCTGCTGCGGGGTGCAACGGAAATCCTCCCCGTCGCCCTCGATTGCCATCTGGACCCAGTCCGACACGTAGGTGTAGTGCCGTGGGTCAACCAACATCGAAAGCGGATTGACCTGCGTCGCCGCCGCGAACTTGCCGGTTGCATCGACGAACTTTCCGTCTGCGAACACGGTGGGGATACGTGTCGATCGATTCTTGTCGAACTTGATGCGCCGCGGAGCGAAGCGTCCAGTTTGCGAAACGAGAAAGTTGAGAAAGATCGTTTTGCCCGCGCCGATCGGGCCCACGATCAGCGTGTGAGACTTCCCGCTCGGATCGTGCAAGGTGATACGCTGCAACGTCCGGTGACGCGTCGGGAGCAGCGTGAGCGGGCCGACCTTCTGTCCGAGCTGCTGTGTAAGCCATCGGTTGACGTCACTGCCTTCCGCGACACCACGCACCGGCGCAATGTCCGAGACCACGGGTGTCTCGACGAACTGCAGCCGCTTCTGCTGATCCCACCGGCCGGGCAGCGTCGAGGCCCAGGCTGCCGCGAGATTTCGCTTCTCGACCAGCACGCCGAAGCCAGCGTTGCCGATTCGGCCGACGATCTCGCGCGCGTTGTCGTCGCACTCTTCGATCGTGTCCCCGTAAACGACTACCGAGATGTTCGCGAATCCGTATTGCTGACCGTCCGCGATCAGGCGAGCGAGCGCGGTTTCTGCCTCTTCGGCCAGGATCTCGCGCCCTTTCTCGTTTTCCATGTTCTCCTTCTTCTCATCCTTCGAGAAAAAGCTCTTCAAGATCTTCATCGGGCTAAACGCTGCGACCTTGTAGAACGCGCGCATTTTCTCGATGTACGCCTGTGCCTTGCTGGTCGACAGGAATCGAAACATGACGCACACGTCGAACTCGGCGTCGACGTCGGCGAGCACGTCGAGCGCGGCCTCCTGGAAGCCCATCCACTCTTTCACCGCGATGATCTTCGCGTACCGTGTCCCATAGGCGGACTCGAACATGATGTGTTCTGCACCGTATGTCACGAAGCTTTCCGTCAGATGCGTGTCCAGCATCGTCACGGGGTAGCGTACGCGCCGCGGTGGAACCGACGGATTGGCGGTCTGGTGGAGGAATGCCAGCGCGTTTTGCAGCTGGAGCCGCGTCATCTTGAGGCGCGCGACGCCACCCTTGAACGCGTCCAGGATGCCTTCGAAGCGCTTGATGTCCGACGCAATGCGCTCCATGTCGAACACGAATGCACTACGCGCGAACACCATATCCTTGACGGTCTCGAGCAATGCAATCGGAACCGACTTGCCACCGACCGTGATGTGATACGCGATCTTCTCGAAGAGCTTGTTGATCCCCGTCTCGGGCGTATACGCAAGCGCGAGCGAGTGGGTGTTGCGGAAGTACTTCCCGCTGCCCACACTCTTCTGGTTGATCTCGTCAACGCGCTGATCCATCTCCGACGCGAAGCGTCCGCCGATCTCGCCCCGAACACGGCGATGCGACATACGCCACCATGCGGTGATCCGGTGATCGAAGTTCTTGCACGCCTGGTCGAGGTTGTCGCGGGCCGCCGAGATTTCATCGGCGTTCGGACTATCCGCATCTACTCCTTCGAACGTGTACAGCGTCAACAGTGACCCGTCCTTGTCGAGAATGACTTCGGGGGTCACCATCGTCGCCCACGGGGCGATCTCCTGAATCGCCCGACGCTTCGGGTTCGCGCTCACAGTGGGAGCTCCTGATCAAAGCCGTATGGCCGTTTGAATCGCACCGCGACCCGTGCCGTAGGCAGCGGCTCGTGCACATCGGGATACCGGTTGTAGACGACCAGCACGTCTTTCCACCACGGATCGTTCGATGACAACCAACGAAGCACCCAATGCACCACGATGCCGACGACTAGATAGATCGGCGTCATGCTGCTGTAGCAAAGTAGTGCCGTTAGCGTCCCGTTCGCGATCGCGAGGCCGCGATCGGCGCCGCCCATTTGGCGCGGCAGCGAAAGCGACCGGCTAACTTTCTTCGGTTCACGCACAGGTGTAGTTGATCTTCAGCTGGTTCTTCACGAGCGGAAGCGCGCAGGAAGCGATACCGAGGCCGACGATCACGGACGAAATCATCTTCCCGATATTGCTTTCCGAGTTCGCGATGGCCACTGCACCGACGATGATCAGCACGATGCCAAGGCCGAACAGGACCGGGCCACTGACGTAGGCCTGGATCAGGCAGATGAAGTTGGCCGCGTTGCCAAGGTCCCCGAGATCGACCGCCTTCGCGGCCGGCGCGGCCAACGTCAGGAGTAGTGCGATCAGAGTCGAGAGGCGGTTGCCACGTCCGAACAAGTATTGGCTGGTATCCAGCACCTTTTTCGAGCCCAGCGAATACAACGTTTGAATGTGCTTCTTCATCGGTAAACCCCGTGTGGTTAGAAAACGCGTTCGAGGACGTAGTCCCCGTCTTTGAACCCTTTGATCGCCAGCACTTCCGACACATGGCGCAGCTCGCCAGAGCGGCGCAGGTGGACGACGTAATGGAAGCAGTCGGCGATTGCCTTGCGCATGTCGGTGAGCTCCCAGCGGCTGCCGGGCGGGATGCCCAACATCGCGAGACTCTCGAGCCGGCTCAGGCCGCCGCGCGCATCGTTCGAGTGAATCGAACCCATTCCGCCGTCGTGACCGGTGCTGAGTGCCTGGATGAAGTCGTACGCTTCCCCGCCGCGCACTTCGCCGACGATGATCCGATCGGGACGAAAGCGCAGGCAGAGCGCCACCAGAACTTGGGTCGTGACGCCCTTGTCGGGGTTCGACAGCAGGCGAACCCGGTTCGGAAGGTCGACCTTCAATTCCATCGTGTCCTCGATCGTGATGACACGCTCCTCCTGGGGAATCAGCGCATTCAACGCATTCAGGAACGTTGTCTTCCCGGTCGACGTACCGCCGGCGACGAGAACATTGGCGCGCTGTTGGACCATCGCGGTGAATGCCTCGGCGAGCGCTTCGTCAGCGACGTCCGGTGGGAATATCGGTCGGTCGGTATCTCGCTTCGCGTGAACCCGCGAGAACGCGCCCATCCGCGCATAGTCCTTGATCGACAGATTGGTCTCGCGATGCCGGCGAATCGCGAGTGCGTCTCCGTCGATCGCCGTCGGCTTCATCACCGTCGCGATCCGGAGGTTCTTGTGGCCGCCGTTGATAATCCCCTGGGCCGTGCCGGCTTGCGCCGACTTCTCAACCGAGGCTGCGAGCGAATGAATCGCACCCGTCAGCGTCGCTGGATTGAACTCGACGTTGAGGCGACGCATCACCCCCCGCTCCTCGACCCAGATGTTGTTCGCCGAATTGATCATCACTTCGGCGACGTTCGGGTGATCGAGGTACGGTTTGATGAGCTTCAGCGATTCGAAGAACAGCTGCACAGCGTTCTCTTCGAGTCGCGCGACCTTCAGAAAGGGATTTTCGGCAATTTCAGACATGCAGCTATTGTTGAAGCTGGCACATCCGCCGATCGCCCGAAAGAATGGCTAATTTGAACAGCTTTCACGGCCTCGACGAAGCGCATGGCCACGGCGTCGGCGCGCCGACTTCCACGCAACTGGTTGTGTGGGCAAACTCGAAATGCTCCATAAAAACGTATAGCTTTCTCCCGTCTCGGACCTGTCGACTCGTGGCATGCGTTTGCAACCGACGAAAAAAAACCCGGTCACAAGGACCGGGCGTGTTTCAGGAAATAGCGAGCCATTGCAGTCGCTCAGCACACAACTTCGATTGTCTCGCCGAACGGGGCACGCCGAGCGCGCTTGAGCGGTGTCGTCGACGCCCAAAGCACTGGGTAAGCCGGCTCTTCGGACGGAAACGTACCGACCATATCAGTCAAGTACACGAGAAACGCGGGGTCGATACCCTCGCTCTTGATCCGTCGAAACGGATCGATGAACGAGGTACCGCCACCAC
This sequence comes from Burkholderia sp. SCN-KJ, assembly GCF_024656005.1. Taxonomy (NCBI): domain Bacteria; kingdom Pseudomonadati; phylum Pseudomonadota; class Betaproteobacteria; order Burkholderiales; family Burkholderiaceae; genus Burkholderia; species Burkholderia sp. SCN-KJ. The sequence continues at coordinate 103,581 of NZ_JANKOG010000020.1, read as the reverse complement.
CTTTCAGCGGCGCCAGCTCGACCGGGTCGCCCCGCTCGATCACCTGAACCTGCGTTACGCGCTCGTCGCAATCCATCACGATCAAGCGACGCGGGCGAACCGCATCGGCAACGGCCAGGATCTCTGCCGCGAACTGCGCCTGCGTTTCATCCCAGACCGAGCCGCTGGCGTCGCGGACAAACACCGCGTCGCCCACCGCCGGCTCGTTCAGTGACGGCAGATACATCCCGAGGTGCAAGTAGCGACGATTCGGCTGCGCCCACGTATAGTCGGTCGGCGCAGCGTCCTGCGCAAAGCGATGCAGAAGCGAACGCCAGTCGACGACCGCGGCGACAGATTGCTCGACAGCGGCCTGTAATCCGCCGCCGAGCTTGCCGCAGGCCTGCGCAGCCTTGGCCGCCTGCAGCACGGCCACCTTCCACTCCGCCGCTTTCGCCGCCTTGTCAGGCCCGGCATACTGCCGGACTTCACCGCACGACGCTGCCGGGCCACCCGCCTTGTCGTCGGAGGGTCCCGGAGGCTGCGAGCCGGGCGAACCTGTCGGTTTGCCCGCCTTACCTCCCGACGGCGGATCGCTTGCCTGCTTGCCGCCAGGCTGCTTCGCCACTCGGCGTTTCTCATGCGAGAGGACGCCGTACACCTCTTCGGCCGACATCCCCTTGAAGCGGTGATCAATGAGCGCGCCCGACGGAAGCTGCATCCCTGCAGCCTCCACCATCAGATTGACGACGTAATCGCACGCCTCGTTCCAGCCGTCGGGGTCGCGATCACCTTGTCGCCAACAATGCCCGCCGGCTACGTGCCATACCTCATGGGCGAGCACGCCACGGACCTCCAGGTCGTTCAGGCGCTCGGCATAGGTCGGGTTGTAGCCCAGCGTCTCTCCGTCCGTCCAGAACGTCTTGCAGCTCAGGTCCTCGCGGACTTTGAGCCGTAGCGCCAAGGCGCCGATGAACGGATGGTCGAGCACCAGTGCCGTGCGCTGCTTCGCGATGCGTGAGTCCATGACGACCTCATGCAGCGGCGAGGAACGACAGGCCCGTCGCCGACTGAACCGGGATCTGGTCAGTCAGCGGCGCCGCCGGCGCGCCGCCCATGAAGGCAGCCATCAAGCCCTCGATCTCGGTCGCCTTGCTGGCAACCTGCGACCGGAGCACTCGCGACTCCTTCAGATCCGCTCCGTTGTGCGCTGCGAGATGCTGCTTCGCCTCCGTGAGGATGTGCGCGAGCTTCGGGTCGTCGCTGAAGTTCAGCTTCGGCAGCAAGTCGCACAACTCGCGCACATGGTTCGCGACGTCGAGACGGACGTTCCCGGTCGCGTACAGGCGAGACGCCATCGTCGAAACGGCCTCGTACAACCGCCCGACCAAGTCGTTATTCGCGGTCTGGATCGATGCCATCGCGTGCTCGTCGATCTCCGTGCGCAACGTCGTCAGGACATCGCTCGGCAAGTCAACGCCGAACTGGCTGGCGTCCGGGAATGGCAGGACGGACAGCTTGACGCCGAACTTGCCCTTCAGCTCGGCCAGACTCGGGTAGTCCGCCTCGTTGTACAGGGTGTTCATTTCCGCCCTCGCCTGCTCCTTCAGGTCGAGGTAGTTCGTCAGGAAGATCGACACGGCGAGATCGAACTCGTCTTTCATCGCACGCAGCCGCTCGGCCAGCTCCATATAGACCATGGTCGGCAGCAGCCGCACGCCCAGCTGGTCGTACTTCAGCGTCCGGCTGTAGTAGTGCGAGCGGATCCGATTGCCGATCGACACCACTTCGGCGTAGCTCGGCGCGTACTCCGGCAGCAGGCGCTTGTTGAAGCGCCCGATGCCGCGGGCGTGATGGCTTTTCTCGACCTCTTCGGTGACCTTCCCGTCATAGCGACGGGCAACCCACGTGGAAATCGTGACCGACGACAGCATGACCTTGGATTGCAGATCGGTAATGTTCATGAATAGCTCCAGACAGACAGAAAATGGCGAGACGAAAAAAAAGCCACGGACCGGAATCGGCCGTGGCAACAGGGAAAGGCACTACAGGGCTTGAAGGCGGCTATTCGCCGCGGAGGATCTTGCCGATCTCACCGCCCTGCGCACGGATGAACGCATGATGGCTCTGCAGATCGGGCGTGCGCGCGATCGAGTCACGGACCAGCACCGCCGTGAACTCCCGTTTCCCCGTATCGGCGAGCCGGTCTGCATACTGCAGAACTCGCTCGAAGTTGCCATCGCTCGCCTTGTGCGCGAGCGCCGCAGTGAGGGCGTACAGGATGCTCGGCTCGTCCGGGATTGCGCCCCGGCTTGGGTCCAACAGGATCGCGTCGACCGACGGCAGAGCGCGGTAGATCGAAAGAAAGCTGATCAGCTCGGCACCGGCACCTTCGCCGACCGTCGCGCAAATTGCGTCAGGCAGCAAGTCAGCCGAGACAGCCGGCATCGTCTTCGCGAGAAATCCCCACTTCCGGGGACTTGCCGACGCGACAATATCGCGGCTGCTGCGCGCCTCCCAGAGCAGGTCCGGTCGGAAGCGAAGGAACGCGATCAGCTCGGGCAGAACGTTCTGCCGTATCGCCCAAGTCGTCCAGTCATCGACAGTGGCTTCGAGCTCGACGACCGCCGCAAAACGCGAGATCAGCGGATCGAGGATCCCGCTGACACCCGCGTTGTCGCTGCGGCGATTCGTTGCCGCGACGAACGTGACGCAGTCGGGCAACTGGTGCTCACCGATGCGGCGTGCGAGCAGCAGCTGCATCTTGGCCGCCTGCACCGCCGGCGAAGCCTGCCCGAGATCGTCGAAGAACCAGACCAGTGGACGCGCCGCCGACAGCGCCCGCTCGAGGTCGCCGAAGGGCAAGAATCGGGCATGCGTGCCGTCGGCCGACGGAAACGGCAAACCCTTCGAGTCGGTCGGATCTTCGACAACCGGGTGACTGATGAGCAGGTCGTGCTCCGCCTCCTCGGTGGCTGCTTCGACGATGTCGGATTTGCCAATACCAGGCCGGCCGGTAATCAGCACCGGAAGGCGCTTCGGAATGTATGTGGCGAGCAGCTGGGTGAGGCGTGCGGGAGAGAGTTTCATGGGGACCTTGAATGAAAGAGCCCCACGGGAATCGCGCCCGGCAGGGACGTGACCCTGCGGGGCGATTGGAGATGCCGCGATGCGGCGATTCGATGCGTCCTGAGACGCGAGTTGATGCCTACGAACGAGCGCCGATGAGCGCTGCGGCCTGCGTCGACGTCAGCGATGATCGCGGAACGCACGTGGCGCGGTTCACGATCATGACACCGTAGACGTCGGCGAGAACCCGGGCCTCGGCACAGAGAACGATCAGCTCGTCGGGCCCGGTCGGCGCCGGCGAGCGGTTGCGCCACACGTTGATCGCCACCTCGATCTCGGTGATCGACACGGCATCGGGTGGCAAAGGATTGGAAGTTTCAGATTGGTTCACGAGTGACCTCGGAAGTGTCGCCCCGTGAAAGACGCCCGGCGGGACGTGATTCCCTTGGGCTGGAAGTGGCCGCATTGCGGCGGATTCGATGCGTCGGTGACGCGGTGAGTAAAGCCAGTGTAGGAGCCGCCATCCTGCGTGCAGGCCGGAAAGATCGAGAAATTTACGGGGCTTAGAGACCATCCCGTTCCGAATGGACGAAAAAAAACCGGCGCACGTGGCGCCGGTTGTTCAATGTCGGGTGGCGAACCACCTCTTACGTCCCAAGCAGGTCGCCCTGAACGTTCACCATCGGAAGGACTGCATCACGGATCTCAGCGTCGCGCTCACGCATCCGTCGGGTTCGCTCCTCGCCGACACCGTTGTGCTTTTCGACCACATAGATGAAGTACAGTGGCGTTGCCGGTCCGCGCCACGCACTCCATTCGGCCATGATTCGCGCTCGGATCTCCGGCTCGCACGCGAAGTAGGACGCACGACCGGCGCGCCAATGTCTCGCGTCGAGATCGCGCATCACCTGCTCACTCTGGCGCGCTCTATCGATTCTCAGCGCCTTCTCCGCGTCGACGTCGGTCTCGGGTGCCGGCGCGAGCTGATCTGCGAACAGCGGGCAGTCACGCTCGAGCTTCCGAGCAACACGTTTGTGCCGATTGAGAAACGCCTGTTCCTTTCGGCGGGTCCAGACGTAGTCCCCGTACCGCACGGTTCGATCGAATCGCATGTTTCGCTCCTCGATCAAGCCGCGAGCAACGTGAGCCGCGACCGCGCATAGTCCAGCGTGCCGTTCTTCGCGTGGAGTATCCGCCCTTCAGTCGAACCCGGCTTCGCCAACGCGTATCGCGTCGCCGCACCATGGCGAAAGCTTCGGATCTCCGAGTAGCCGTCGGCGATCGCCTGATCAACGTGCTCGACGCCCGTGATCAGCACGTTGTCGTGCGTGCGGTACCGGGCGAGGCCTGCCTGTTTCTTCGCGTCATTGGCGGTCTCTTCGGCGCGACGGTGCGCGCGGGCGGCGTCCTGCTTTGCCTCCCACTCGGCTTGTGCCGCCTCGTCATAGCCGCAGAACGCGAAGATCGCACGCCGCCGGCGCGTCGAGTGCAGGCCGCGCAATGAAACACCGAATTGCTCGCGCAATACACGCTTGCTCTGGTCGTTCCAGCCGGCCGCGTGGTCCAGGACCGACAGCAAAGCGCCAACGTTACGCGCCTCAACATCGGCGGCAAACCGGTTGGCCCCTTCGAACGTCATGCGGCCTCGCTCCAGCTTCGCCATCTCGACCTGCAGGTTGTACTGCCGCAGCGAGATCCGCCCTTTCTGTCGGTCGGCTCCGAGCCTGTCCAGCGACTTTTTCAGGACGGCGTCCCCGATCAGATCACGCAGGCGCTCGGCTACGGGCGACATCGCGGAGCCGACGTCCACCGGACGCTGGTACTGTTCGGGAAGATCCGGCTTGTCGACGAGGCCTGCGGCGAACAGCCGGTCGTCAACCTCCACGTAGGAGATACCGGCCGGCGCGGACTGCAGCGCGGCGACGATACCGGCACCGAGCTCGGCGTCGATCTGCCTTTTCTCGTGACGGTAGATCGCCACCGCGGACTGCATGACGTCGTACGGGAGCGTGTTGCGCAGAACTGGCACGTCCAGGAGAACGGGGAACCACCGCAGGTCGTACTCGAAGCGCTTAGCGTCGCCACGATAGTCCGCCAGCACCGAATCAGGAATCGGGTGATCCAGAAACAGCGCATAGGCGACATGAACCTCGTGCCGGCCGTTTACCCCGCCTGAGAGCGAGAGACGCGGCCCTTGCGACGTGAAGCCGAACAGCGCGTTTGCAACGTGGTCACAGACATCCGGCAGGTGGAAGCGCCGACCGGCGCCACGCGCGGCCTCGACTTCGGCCTCGAGTTGCTCGCCGGACAGCATCCATGCCGGTTTCGTCGCCAGCTCGAACATGAACTGGAAGACCTCCCAGCGCTTGCGCGTGACTTGCCAAGGCTGCAGTTGTCGCCCGTCCCGGCTAAACCAGCGGTTGCGGATTTCTTCGAAAAGCGAGGTGAAGATCGCTTCGGCCGTGCCAGGCTGTCGTACGGTCAAGATTCCGTTGTAGCGGAGGATCGGCATTTCGACGCCACCGCGCGTGAGCGAAATCTCGGTCGTTTCGTAAGCGGATAACGTTGCGTCGTGAAAAAACACGTGGAATACGTGTGCAAGGGTGTCGACGTGGATCGAGGCGTCAGGAGTTTTGATCGTGTACATCAGTGGTTGTCCTTGCGAAAAGGGGCAACCACCCCATCCGGGCAGTTGCCCCGGATTGGGAAAAATTGAAGGTGACTCGTCAGTCGATGTTGAGCAGGTTCGATACCACCGCGGCAACGGCCCAGCCATGGGAACGCGTCAGCGTCTTGATGCGAATGAGCGGTTGAGTTCGCCAGTGGCCGACGCCCAACGCTGCATCGAGCCAAACTGTGTCGAGACGGACAATCCACCCTTCCGACTGACCCCGCTCGATCGACACGCAGCAACGCCGCTTATTCTCGCCAGCAGCCGGCCATTTGGACCATGGCTTTCGACCAAACACGGCCTCGTTTGCATACATAGACCGATTGGCAACGAACACCCATTCCGGCTCGAGCTCCGTAGCACGAAGAGAGTCCTCGATGTATCGAGCAACCTCCTCGACCGTCTTACCTTCGAGTTCAAACGCGTCCTGCGACCGCGATACCGGCCGCTCCAGTACTTCAGACATGGAAACCCTGAAAATAAAAAGGGCCACACCGAAAGGTGCAGCCCTTGATTGATAGGCGGCCGCCCAGATGGGCGACCGTCAGTTCGATTTAATGCGTGTGGTGCCGCAGAGAACGACGTTGGTCGCGCTCCGCCTTACGACCGCGTTCGCATGCGACGATGCCGTAGCCGCAGAACACCAACGTCAGAAGCAGTGCAACAGGACCGAAGTACATATTCATTCTCCGTTCATGGAATCCATGCCTACGACATAAGTTACCACACCGATCACGACCAGTGCTGCAACGTTCATCGCCGCCCAGATCGAGAACTCCGAGATGGCGTGCACGTAGCCGACCACACCGACGATCGACGAGACCGTCAGCGTATGGCAGAACCGCCCGAACTGCTGCCGCTGGTCCTTGGACCAGGAAGCGCGAACCAGTCGCGCGCCCAGCCGGGACCGCGGCGAGGCGGCCGGCGGCTCTACCGAGACGACAGCAAAGCTGTCGACCGTCGATTGAATGAGCTTTGCCTCATTCCCATCCCAGGATGCGGTGATCACCGGCGGCGATTCACTCTCATGCACGACCGCCAGGAAAGCACGAACACGGGCCGAAACATAGACCATGCCGAGTTCCGCGTCATAGGACCCGCGATCGATTATCGAGATCCCCGAGGGGTACTCGATGCAAACGTCGACGAATTGCATCCCGCCCCCTATCGCCGGTCGTTATCGAGACCATCCACGAGCCGCAGGCCGCCAAGCAACGCCTGGTAACCCTCGTCCGTGTCGAGCTGCGTGAGCGGCACGACGTTGTCACCGCCGCCCGACAGGTCGCGGTGACCGCGCCGGGTGCGAAACGACACCGCGACATGCTGGCGCGATGTCGAATCCGCAATCTCAAGCATCATCCGACTGGTGCGCAGGGTGACGCGGCAGCCGCGGCCGGCCTTCGCCGGCTCGGCTACCACCTCGTGCTCACCTGCTCGCAACCGCAGATCGCGCGCAACACGATGCAGCATCCGCGTCGCATGGTGGGTCAGCGCAGCGTCGGACGCAACGCCACCCGCGCGCCGGTCCGCGTACAGAACTTTCGGTACCTTGAACATCTTGCCCTCGGAATAAAAAAAGCGAGGCCCCAAACGGGAACCTCGCTATGCAGGAAGAAGCCGGCCGCTGCCGGCGAATGAACGGCTCAGCGCGTGATGCGCATGCCGGAAGAACTGCTGACGAGCATCACGCGATCGCCAGGGGCGAAGCGCTGCTCGTCGGACTGAACGACGACCAGCGTGCGGCCGGACACCGTGCGCACGACGACCTCAAGGCCAGCGTGGCGCGCGAGCGATTCCGACAGACGCTGCGACACGTAGGCAGCGCCGGCGCCAGCGAGCGCGCCAGCGATGTATCGGCCGTTGCCGCCGCCGATCGTGCGGGAGCCGAGAAATGCGCTGACACCCGCGCTCAACAGTGATGCCAGACCGGAACGGTCCGACTCGTTGCTGATCGTGACGCCGCGCACGCTGACGACCGTGGCCGCCTCGATTTCTCCCGCGCGCTGAACGTCGTAGCGCTGGTAGACATCGGGCGAACCGAAGTCATACGAAGCGCACGCGGTCAACGAAGCGAGGAGCAGAACAGAGATGAGAAGCTTGAACATGACGATTGCCTCAAAAAAGAGGGCAATCGCCCGTCAGGGAAATTGCCCTGACTGGGAAGCCGACGCATGGTCGGTGAGAGAAATACGCACGGACAGAGCCGATGCGAAGGGGTCGATGCGCAGACGCGCGGGAAACAGGATCAGTGTAGGCCGGCGTGCCGCCATCACCCGCCGGAATCGTCGAGAAAACTGCCCCGCTTTCCTCTGGACGAAAAAAAAGCGCCTGCCCGATTACTCGGGAGGCGCTGGTATCAGAGAAATTCAGTTTGCCTAGATGTATCCTGCGGCCCGGCTGAAATCGAGATTGCCGGGCCCTTCGTAGATAATTTCGACGTCGATGGCAAGACATTGACCACCTGCGAACTCGAACCTATCGCCCGCCTTGATCGCGGCTATTCGGTCCGCTGTCTTACCGTAAACGACGAACCCCCATCGCTCCCCTTCGGCCATGCTGAACCGTGGGAACTGAACCGCACGCTTGAAGCGTATCACCGCATGCGGCAAGTCAACGTCCCGCACGGTCTCGGTACCCGAGCGTCCCATGAGTAATGCTCCTCGAACTTGGGCAGCGCCCAACGGGCTACCACCCGTTGGATGAAGAAAAGCCGCCTCGAAACGAGGCGGCAAATTCAAACTGCTGCCGTCGCTTTCCGGCTCTTGCGAGCCTTCGGCTTTTTCGGCGGGGGCGCCTCGTAGCCGAAGCGCGCCCACGCGGCGGGATCAATCGATATCGGGCTGGTGCGACCCGTCTCCAGGTTCACAAAGCTGCCCGAATACTTCAGCGACCCCGTCCTGTAAAGCGTCCAGAGCAGGTTGTAGGCCTGTACCGAGATCGCTTGATTGATGACGAGGGACTGCTTGCGTAGCGCATCGGCCATCGAGCAGGACGGTGTGTCGTCGTCCCTGTCGTTCTTGGCGTTCAGCAGGTCCGGGAACAGATCGCCCACGTGGGGCAACCGGTCGTGCCGGGCCTTGCCGAACTCCCCGAGAATGACCTGACCACGATCCGTCTCATTGCCGCAGTCGAGGTAGTAACGACAACTCCCGCGCTTCGCTGCCTGCACGATGGCGTGCCGCGCGCGACGTGAGTCGACGCAACCCACCACGATGTCGGCGACAATCCGCACCGACGAATCGACACGCCGCGGCTCCGCAACCCAGTTGGTTCCCATCAGGTTGTTGAGCCGGTTCACGAGCAGCAACGCCTTGTAATGCCCGACGTCATTGGGATAGAACCCCTGCCGCCCGACATTCGTCTCGCTGACAGTGTCGTCGTCGTACACCGTGCACTCGATCCCGCCAGGGTGGCCGAGCTCGATCATGGCGTGATGCAACCGCGCGAGACTGGGAAGAAATGCGCTCCCGGTCCCGCCGGCTCCAACCACCACAACGCGCCACGGCCGGCGGAGCATGTCGGCGGGAATACTATGAGTGATCACCTCGCTCATCACACCCCCTCCATTGTCAGCGCCGCCGCCCACGACTCGGGCGCGCGCTCGAACTTCTCGAAGATCCCCTTCGCGCAAAGCCGCAGCGCGACGGACGGCGTACGATCGCAATGGCCCAGCACGAGCGCAAACTTCACGTCATGCTTGTCATCCTGATTGTCCGTGCGCGAGAAGAACGCCGGGCTCGTGCCATGGGAATGGCAATCCACCACTAGCCATTCGCCGTCTGCCAGTCGCGGCCGCTCATAGACCAAATGCCCCGGCCCGTGCGACAGCGAAGGCAAGGCAACGATGCGGAACGCACAGGTCACGCTGTTCCAGACAATCCACGCCCCGACCTCGTTTGGCAACGCCGGCCGGGCCATCGCATGAAACTCCGCGACGAGCGCGGCCGGAATCTGCCCGCACAAGAGCGCCGTCGTCTCTTCGATCTTCCCGTACGGGACAGCTGTCGAGACTGCGTACTGCGCGATGCGACGCACCACACGCACCCAGGGACGCAGGACTTCGAGATAGACGCCATCCGATGCGATGAGCAGGCGCTCTCCCGAACGCGTCATCGGGACAACAGTCTCCCGCGACGGAACCATCACCGCCGGGAAGGACTGTTGGAGAACGGTATCGAGCGGATTCATGCGCCCCTCCCGACTTGCCCGTTGACCAGCTGCTCGAGCGTCCGGTTCATCGGCACCAGCGCGTTGAGCGGAAACGTCTCGCCGAACTTGCCGTCGAGCATGTCGCGCCAGAACGCGTACTCGCCGTCCTTGTACTCGATCCGTTTGCCGCCGGCGTTCGGATGCGTGAAGGCCGAATCGAAGAACCCGGCTTCCCAGCCATCGATCGACGCCACATCCACACGCTTCGGAACCTGCGCACTGCCGATGCAGATCCGGCCCATGTCCCAGGTGTTGAAGTACGGCGGTTCGAACAACGGCGTCTCGCGAACGGGGCGATCGCTGCATGCAACCGCGAACACGCGAAAGCCCTGATTCGAGGCCTGGAACACCAGCCCCGGATGCGGAACAACGGCGCTTCGCTTACCAAGGTTCTCGCATTCGAAGAACACTCGGCGCATCGCTGGCGGACACCACCACGTGACTGCTTCAGGCGACACCCCGAGCACCGTCGCTGGCAAAAACTCCGCCCGCGGTGCGACGTGCTCGGCGAGCTGCTGAAGCGTTTGAACAAGCACCTTCCGGTCGAGCGGCCGACCGGCGCCAATGACGGGTCGGCCGCTTTTGCGGTCAGCGATGACAGCGTGGGCTGTCGCAAAATGCGCACCATCCTTGCCCGTATAGAGCAACAACGCTTGCGACAACGCGACATCCGAACCGGTTCTGCCGGCCGAGATACCAGACATAACACACTCCTTTAAGTGGGTTGACTCACCAGCGCAAGAAGCCGGTCAAGGTGAGTGAGAATTCGAAACGCCAGTGCCAGGTCGGCGTACTGGCGGCGGATAGCTTTCGGCGTTGACGCCAGCCGGGAGAAGCCGCTGTAGGTCGTCGCATCCCCGCATTGAGCGGCACCGTCAAAGTGATGGTCGAGAAGGTCGCCAACAAACTCGTTGTCCTCGACGATCACCGAGCAAATTCCATAGACAGGATTTGCGTCATAGCTCACGTGAAACAGATCTCTCGTTCGGCTACGGCGCATCAGTGTCCGGAGGTTGAGGACCTCGGTGCATACGCGCCGAGGCATGCCCCTGCTACGAGCGCGAAGCCGCACCAGTTCCGGGTCCGTCATGGCGCGTCGATCACGCCACTTACCGCCCCTAAACACACACGGATCAGCGTCGTCGGGGCAGAGCTGTGGGCGAACAACCGACGGCAGATACGCAGAACGGGTCTCAGTGTCGTCCTCGAAGCGTTCCTTCAGCGCTTCGTCGGCATCCTCGTCTGAAATGTTCGGATCGCCGTCCCAGTACCAGCAGGAAAATTCGTAAATGAACCAGTCTGGCAGGCGGATGAACATCGTCCGAGCCGATGCGCGATACAGCGCGCCCATCACCGTCCGGAAAAGCAACGGGTGGGCCGAACGCAACGTCTCGATCGCCCCTTCAAGCGAGTAGACCCACTCATCTTCAAGGCCAAACCCGAAAAACAGCGGCGTCGGGTCGTCATCGTTGTTCCCGTTACCGAGGGCATCGAGAACATCACGAACCGCATGCGCGTCAAAGAGATGCGGCGTGAATCGGAGTCGGGAAAGACGCCCATACTGGCGTCGCGTCCACGCATGAAACGCCTGCTGGAACGCGTCGCCGGCGTCGGCCGGATCATGAACATCACCTGCACGCAACGGTCCGTACTGGAAATGCTTCAGGACCAAATCCGACAGGTTCACGTCTTCACGCCACTTCAACCGAACCGCCCCCGGCACCTCCGTCGAGAAGGACGGAAGCGTCAGAAGATCAGCGGCAGGTCGACGTCGGGCAGGGGCAGCGCGTGGCGGTTGCCAGCGCGCGGCCGAGCCAGCTGCGATGCTTGAATCAGGGAGTGCAGGATCGAAGAACATTTCCGCATTTCCTCGTCATATAAAAAAACCGGCCTTTCGGCCGGTTCCTGTTGGTTGAAGCCACCATCCGGATCGGACAGGGCTTTGAGCAGATCGCGTTTACGCATGGGCGCCCTTGGCACCCGCCGCGCGGACAAATTTGTAGTGCGCCACCTCGCCCTTCATTTCCGGGCCGTCGACCGCAGCGGTCGTCAGCTCCGGATACTGGGCGGTGTAGAGATCGCGTACCTGGTCAGGCGAGAACGTCGGACCGGGATCCAAAAGCGCCATGCCGTTGTAGGTGAACTCGCGAACCAATACTGCGATGCTGATCGACATGGTTCACCTCACAGGAGCAACGACGACAGATCCGTGCCGGCCGGCTTCTCGTCGGCCGGGGGCGTCACCCCGGGCGCGGCGGCGGTCGGTCCGGCCCCTTCCTCATCGGCATCAGCGTCTTCGTCCACAGCCGCATTTGCGGCCTCAGGCTTCGACGCTTTCGACAATGCCTTCTGGGCCTTCGTCGCCTGCGACTGCTGCTGGGCCTCGAGGATCGCATTGGTCGCCGCCACCTGATCGCCGAGCGACTGATGCGCAGCGGTAAAGCTGCTGATCGCCGCTGCGAAACCCTCGTCGAGCTCTGCGGCCGTCGCTTTCAGGATCAACGGCTGCCGCAGCATCGCGTCCTTGCCGCCTGCCGGCGTCAAAAACACGACGATGTTTTCGCCATCCATCGTCAGCGACAAGACGAGTTTTTCCGCAGAACGAAGCAGCGGTTCGAGTGCTTGAAACATTTAAATCTCCAGAAAAAATATGCGCCGCACGAGGCGGCGCAGAATTTTGATGCGGCTCGATCGTGAGCCGCCCGCTACTTAAAACTTGAGGACCTTCAGGAGCTTGCCCTCGTATGTGAAACCTTCGACGGCGAGCAGCGCCGTGATGACTTCGGCCTTCGACTTCGAGAACACTTTCTTGAAGTTGTCGCCCATCGCCGCGCGCAGCCCGAGCTCGTCTGCGATCACCATCATCTCGGCCTTGGTGACGAGGTCCAGGAACTCCTTGTCGAGCTTCCAGTACTGCGTCAGGTCGAGGTTGTGGTGCTTACAGAGTTGCTTGAGATACGTGACGTCGAGACCTTCGATCGCCGCGACAAACATGCCGGTGACCAGCATCGCAGCCTGCTCATCCGACGTGGTACAAGCGAGAAGAAGAGCCTTCGGGAGATCGGCCGCAGGAGCCTTCTCGTCCGTCACCTTTTCGTAGACAGATCGGAAAACTTCGTCCTTGATCTGACGCGCATAGCCCGCGAGGACGATTGCGATCAGGTACTGTCGAGCGAGCACCGCATTTTTGCCGACGTCGCGCCGCAGTGCCTTCCGCCACAGCGCCTCACGGTATTGCTTCACCCGGTCGGATTCGGCGACGACGGATACGGCCGCCGGCGCAGATGTATCGGAACCCGATCCACTCTTGCCAGCTGCTTTGGTCGAAACGGTAGAACCCTTGGCGTCAGAGGTCTCGGCTTTCGCCGCCGCCTTCTCAGCCGTGATCCGGTCCGCAACCTTGCGCATATTGCAGACAGTGTCGAAACACTGGCCGCGGAAGGTCTTGCCGAGAGAATCGGGCAACCCGCTGACCGCGACGCCGTAGTTCTGGCAACCGTGGCACGCCTTCGCCTGCTCGGCGCCAACGCCGTTCGGCCCATCGACCGCGAGTTGAACCCGCGTGTGATTGTCGCCGGCGCGCACGATACGCACGGTCGGGAACTCGTCACGCAAGCCCGCGGCCGTGACCTCGAGCTGCTTGTCCGTCTTCCCGTTGTAGCACTGGCGATTCGTGCAGTTGCCGGTCGCGATCGACTCACCGAACATCTCGGATTGCATCTCCGAGTTGTGCGGGCACGCCGCGCAATCGGTCTTGTCGAAGATCGCGGCGGACAGAGAGCATGCCGCGCTCTCGACGAGCTTTCGCACTTCAGCGACGGACTTCTTCTCGTTGATAATCACCGGGAGCACGCGATCCTGATTTTCCTTGGACAGCGCGGCAAGCAACTCCGCATGACCGAGGAGAATCTGGCGCGTGTTCAGAGCGATGAGGACTTCGTTACTGCAATTCAGCAGTGCGAGTCGGCTGTTGAGCGTGGCAAGGCTCCAGCCGATCCGCCTGGCAGCTTCTTCGCGATCCCCTTGGCAGCGGCCAAGAAGGCGCGCCGCCTCGACTGCCTCGTCACCGGGGGACATGTCGTCACGCTGAATATTCTCGGTAAAGGCAATTTCCTCCGCCTCAACCGGATCCACGTCTTTAACGTTCACCGGCATGTCGTAGTCATCGCCGCGCGTTTCGAGCGCGGCTTTGTACCGACGGCCGCCGGCGATGAGTTCGAAGAATCCGTCGTCGAGGGGACGGACGATAACCGGCGTATCAACACCGCGCGCCGAGATCGACGCCTTCATTTCGGCCATCTTGGCGTCATCGAAGTACGTGCGAGGGTTCCGGCCCAGCTTGATGCGTCCGAGCTTGATAGTAGGTTGCTGCAGAGGGGTTTGTTGCATGGCAGGTTCTCCGAAGAGGGAACCTGCCCCCGATCGGGGGTGGTTCCCGATGGGGTTGGAAAGGAATGCCGGCGGCGCCGGCGGAGTCGATGCGTCAGAGACGCGGTAGATGAAGAAAAGATACCGCTTGAATTTTCGGGAACTCGGCGGAAAGCCCGTAAGAACGCGCTAGCTTTCACCGGTTGCCGGTAGCGGCACCCGCAGGGACTGAAGGAAAAAAAGGCCCGATCGAACGATCGGGCTTTGGTGTAAGAGGATGTCGCGCCACCGCGCGTTTTAGAAGAGGGCCAGCTGATCGACGGCCTCAAAGATACTGGCCCTCGACTGCTCGACAGCGTCGTCGAAGAGATCGCAGAGGGTATCGGCAGGAGGCACTGCAGCGACCGCCGGCACTTCGACGGCCGTTGCCACGGCGACCTCACTATCGAACATCAGGTCATCGTCCGGTTCCTGCTTTGCCTCGGCGTCCGGAGCGACCGCGCTCCGGTCCAGCGCCAATACTTCGCGCAGAGCATCTGCCTGCCTGCGCTGCCGAAGCTTCGCCCGCCAACCGCCGAGAATGTGCGCCGGGGTGTACCACATGCCCCACACTTCGCCGGTGAGTGCATTCCCATGCACGACAATCGCTGGGATATGCATCATCGACAGCTGCAGGTACGTCATATGGACGCAGCGTGCATCGATGTCGATGCACGTTGCATGCATGGTCTGCTGATAGTTCTGGCCGATCGACAGCAATGCATCTGCCGTCGCGATCACCATCCCACCAGCACCACATGCAGGCTCATGCATCCGCATGAACCCCTCCTGCTCTATGACCTCGCTGCGGCTACCGATCGAGATGCCGGCCATCAACCGAGAGACGCAGTAGGGCGTGAAGAACTGGCCGGCCCGGTCGTTGCCGATGTCCAGCATCATGTACGTCTCGCCAAGCACGTCCGTCAGGTTTCCTGGGCACGGCAGCGCGCCCGGAGGAAGGCGGTCGTCGACGCCAAGCCGATGCTCGAACGAGAGTGTCAGCTCCGCGAACATCCTGGCAAACAGTTGCAGCTCTTCGGCTTTGTATTTTCCGACTATCTCTAGGTAGCGTTTTTCCCGCGGTTCAAACTGCGGCTTGTCCACGCTGTTGCTCAGCGCGATAGCGGATATCTCGACGAAATCCGCAAACACAGTATTGATCTGATGGGCATAACCAAACTGCTTGAGCAGCTTCACGAGTTCAGCCTGATGGGGATCGGCTTCGCGTGCAAACTTTTTTTCCGCACTCTTTCGGCTCATACAGCGGCCTCCAGCGTACGGACAGTTGAAATGGACATGGTGCTCTCCAGATTGATGACGGGAGAGCACGCCCGACAGGAGTGATCCCGTAGGGGTGAAGTAGAGGGGCCGCGCGCGGCCGTAGGTCGATGCGTCGTAGACGCGGTGGTCGGAACGGATGGTAAAGCGCGGGACCCGAACTGGGCGCCCGAAATGACGTCAGGTTCGGGCACGCTTTCGCCCCTGCGGCCAAGATGCCGAGATACCCACAATTACGCTGCACAAGCTTGTGGATAAGTCGCCGCCACCCTCGCGTAGCGGCGCTCGCAGCTTGATGCTCACATTTTAAGCAGAACCTGAGCCGCGCAACCGGTTGAGCGGGGTAAGGCGAAAAGCTCCAGCAAACAGATGCGCTTTCGCAGTATTCGTAGCGTTCAGAGGGCTGCATGGTTGTAGTGGGCGCATCCGTCGCCCCCGTCAAACCAACCGGGCACCCGCACAATGACCAGTCGATCCATGCGCGCTCCTCTGGACCGCGCCCGCCATCTCGCCAGCCACACCTTGTTCGTGGGGAAATGGGCCTTCTACATTTTCTTCGTGTTTCCGAGCGTGATTCTCTGCGGCGCTCTCGCGCTGTACAGCAACTTCTCGTTTCAGACGATCCCACGAGAAATCCTGGAGTTCGCCGCACAGACAGCGAACAACCCACCCGCGCAGCCCGGCTCGCTTTCGATCCAGGTATGCAAGGACAAAATTCCCGACCATGCGCTTCCGGCGTCTCCGATCTGCCGGTCGAAAGGGTTCGAGCAGCGGCCGATCGCGGCACTGGCTCGGGATCTTGGCGAACGCCTCTGGTGGGCCTATGCGATTGTCGTGAGTGTTCCGGCAGCACTCGCGATAGGGCTCGGGCTCTTCGGCCGCGATCGCGCCGCGCTTCGCCGGCGACTCGCTAGCTGAAACCGGACGCTTCAGCTTTCGATCGTGTTCTCTTCGACCTTAGCGGCGCTGGCAGCAATCGCCACCGGACTGGTCACCCAGCTCGGCGGCGGCAGGGCCTGGTCATGCCTCGGGATCCTGGCAATAGCCGGGCTGCTTATTGCGGCCGCCAGTACCGTCCGACTCGTCATGGCCACCGTTCGGCACTACGAGCGCAGCCGCGCCGCGCGAATCATGCAGATGCGTCACCCGCACTGCCACGTGAAACGGCTCACCAACGGACAGTGGCTGCTGATCGACAAGGACACCGGAACGGTATACATCCCACCGCGGCTCAAGCATCCCCCCATCAACGAATGGATATAGACCACGCATGACAACCATGAACGGCATTCCGTCAACGAGTGTCATAACACTCGGCCGCCTCGCAAGGCAACTCGAACGCGACTCACTGGCATATGCAGTTCGGATCGCCGGCATGATCACCACTGGCTTCAGCGTCCTGTCGCTGATCACGCTGTCCGGGCTCGGTCGGAACACCACAATTGCGGCAGCACTCATTCCGGCCGGGATCGTCACATTTTCCCTTGCGTCCCGTGCCGCATCCCGGATAGCGATCTACCGCAACACCCTCACCGATCGAATGCTCGGAGCGATTGCCGATAGCGATCTAATTCCAGAGTGGGCCAAGGAGGAAGTCGCGGTCGAGTATCTGGTCCGAGGCCATGTATCCATCGAGACCCTGACCAAGATCGATCTGCGCATCGTCGAGCAGCGCCGTACCGAACGACCCGTCGTGAATTCGTCACCGGGCGCGGATCGACTGGTGGCCAGGTACGGCAATGCCATCGGCAGCACCGCATCATCTGAACGGAGTGCCTGATGACGACCTACAAATCGCCGACCAAGGTCTCGTTCTCGGGCATCGCTGTCCCGGTCGATGACGTTCAGGAAAACCCCGCCGCCTTCGTCCGTCAGCTTGAGCGCGCGAAAATCAACCCTGGCTACGCGCAGTGCTTATGCCGCGGCGCGGCCTCGCAGCTGCGCCTCCAGATCCGCCGATACGGGAGCCTGTTCCATCTTGCCGGGTGGCCGGACGAGGGACCGTTGCACGACCGCCTGACTTGTTCGTTCCACAAGGATCCGAGTGACGGGGGCAACGAATCCGGAAAGACCCTGCCGGGCATCGTGGCCACCGCGGCGGGCTTGCGCGCGAAGCTCGACGTCGCCCTCACACAGCGCACGGTCGGTGCGGTATCAAAGGGCCCACGGCAAGCCGGCGCACCCCCTACCTCGCGCCGCTCGGCGCCGCTCCTCGGCTTCCTGCAGACGCTCTGGCAAGTTGCCGGGCTCAATCGCTGGTCCGGTGTTGAGCGCGCGCGTAATTGGGGCGTCTGCAATGCGCGTGTTCTCGCCGAGATCAGCGACGCGGTGATCAACGGCGAGCCCGCCGAGAAGGTTCTGCACGTCATGCGCAGGTTCCATGAAGCTGATCGCACCGCCATCAACGCCGAGTTCGACGCATTTCTCGCACGCGTTGTCCAGCGCGACGGGACGAACCATCGCGGCCTGGTCATCGGCGAGACCTCAGAAATTGGCGTGACCCCTTACGGGCGCTCGATCATATTGCGACAGAGCGCAAAGCGGTACTACTGCAGTACCGAGCTGATCGCGCTCGCCGAGAAGCGATACGGCCACGCGATGCGCGCCCTCGGCGACGGGAGCGCCCGAGTTGTCGCGATTCTCGTGATCGAGCGTACGCCGAAGGGACATCACGTTGCAGTCGAGCTCGCAGCAATGCTTTGCTCGTCCGCGTACATCACATGCGATTCCATCCACGAAGTCGCTATGGCAAATCGGCTCGTTGCCGAAGGCCGCGCCTTCGACAAGCCAATCCGGCTAAATGAAGGCACCGACATGCTGCCGGACTTCGTCCTAACAGACACCGCGGAACCAACCCACATCGAGGTCTATGGCATGAATGGCGTTGCCGAGTACGAGGCTCGCAAGCGGGAAAAGCAACGTCTCCGCATGGCGCGCGGAATCCAGGCCGTGGAGTGGGATATCGATAGGTGTCAGCTGGTCGATGTCCATTTCCCTCCTATCGCGCGACGAAGCGCCAGACCTTGACATCGCGACGACGCCGGCAAGATGAAGGCATCTTCTCAACCTGGACGCCTCCTATGCACGGCAAGTCGCTTTTCCTCCATCGCGCGGTCTCCCGCACCGATCAGTGGGGTCCGCAGTTTCCCGCCCTCTCCATGGCATGCCGTCACTCCGACTCTTTCTCCGGCGGGCGGCAGCTCGCCGTCGCGGTGACGGACGCTCGCGGACTGCGGTGTGCAGTCTTCACGAGCTTCGGCGCCATCCTCGAGTTCCGCGCGTCGTGGGACGAACTGGAACGCGCCGGCACCTGGTGGCATTACGCGCGGGCATGGCATTTCTGGTTCGTCGACGATCTTCAATCCGCGCGACGAGTATTTCCTACCGATTCCGGCCAGATCGTCGTCGCATCCTCCGAATCAAGCGACACATCCAACACGTCCACCGATTCGCTCCTGTCCCTTATTCGCGTTGCCGAACTACGGGCCTCACGCGATTAATTCAGACGAGTAGGGAATTACCGGAAGGAATATTCGCGCTTTTCTCGGTTTTGCCGGCATGCAAAAACAGCAATAATGCCGACGACGAGAAACTTACAACCTTCCGACAAATGATCGAACAGCTCTATCCATGTGAGCACTGTGGCGGCCGGCCGACCGTCGGCCGATCGCAACGACTCGTCGAGTGCGACGAGAATCGCCGATTCGATTTCAGCCAGTTCGGCCGTTTCGGCGGCCCCCCGAACATCGGTGACGTACTTCCCCGCCCACCCGACGCTCCGCTGACCGAACCATTGGTCTGCATCTATTGCACAGGTTGCGGCATGTCGACGCAGTGGGAAACGATCGGCGACGACGAAGCGGCCGCGAAAGACCGCTGCGCCGAAACATGGAACCGGCGCTTGAATCGACCGAAGGCAACGGATGAGGACCTGCGAAGGCTGATCGAGAGAGAGCTCGGCGCCTGCGATACGCAGCAGGTTCTCGACATGCTGTCCCGCGTAGAAGGAGACTGGAACGAGATTGGTCCGGTCTTCAAGATGTTGGCGCAGCGCATCGTCGACGCGACCGTCGTCACCTTCGATACGTGGCCGATCGCACCGGTACTCGAAGACGCAGCACGATATCGAAAACTCGTCCAGTTGGCGAAGTGGATCGAAGTCGACGGCCAGGACTATGTCCAGTTCCCGAAAATCCACTCGCCGAGCGAGCATCGAGATTTTCTGTTTGAAGATCGGATCGCGATCGCGGTGGACGCCATGCCCGACCGAGATCGGTGGTAGCTGGCGAACGCCACAACACGTCGGGCGACCAGGCGCCGGACGGATATCATTACGAACTCGACCAACCAACTACAAAACCAGAACCATGCGAGGAACCATAAAGTGGTTCTCGAAGGATAAGGGCCACGGCTTTATCCACGGGGAAGCAGCCACCGACTATTTCTTTCACGTCAGCGACGTCATCGGGGCCGAGGCGCCACGCGACGGTGACATAGTCGAGTTCGACGCGACTTCAAACAATCGAGGTCCGCGCGCGGCCAAAGTGCGGATCGTCGAAAGACAATCGCGAGCGCCCGCCTCGCAACATCGCGATGATCGCGTCGAATGCATTGCATGCAAGAAGAAGATGGTCCCGCGGATCATCACGCATCGGGGGCGTCCGGAGCGCTCGGTATGTCCGTACTGCGCAGCCACCTACAAGCGGTTCGGCATGTGCTTCATCGCGTCTGCAGTCTATGGCGACTACGACGCACCGGAAGTCCTTGCTCTCCGTGGATTCCGAGACAATATCCTCCGGACCACGAAGCCGGGCCGATGGGCGATCCGGACGTACTACCGGGTATCGCCGCCGCTAGCGCGATTCCTCCATGCGCATCCGAAGCTCGCGCAGCGCATCAAACCAGTTCTCGACGAAGTCGTTCGCAGTGTCCGGCAGCGCCCGCACTGAACAAAAAAAAGCCGGCTTGCGCCGGCTAAACGAGGGTTCTAGCGATTTCCGAGGGCCAGTGCCAGAACCTGAGAGACACACTCAGTCTATCGAGTCGTGGCTCGACGCGATCCCCGTATCACGTCCGATTTTCAGGTGCATTCTGGCGAACCGATCATTGCGCTGGGATTCGCGCGTATCGCGGCCGCAGTCGCCGCGCTTCCCTATCGCGCCCCAAGAATCCTATACAACGCTTGGCGCGAAATGCCCAACGCCCCAGCAGCATGTGTCTTGTTCCCACTGGCCGCCTCGAGCGCAGCCTTCGCCTCATCGACGGTCGGCAACGCATTCTTCAGCTCGGCCTGCCGGGTGAAGGTCGACAGGTAGGCGTTCGCCTTCGACACCCGGCTATGCCCGGCAGCCTCGACCACCCGCCGCTTTGCCTCGTCGTGCGCGGCAGGATCGGGCCGCGACGACGAACCCTTGATCGGCGCCGGCACCTCGGCCACCTGCTCATAGAGCGTCTGCAGATACTCGTGACGCAGTCCGTGACTCGTCACGCCGATGCCGCTTTTCGTCACGCCATGCTTGCCGAGCACGTAGTAGTACCAGTCGCGCCACTGCTTCAACGTCCGGCCGGCGGGAATCGTCGACCCAGTGACACCGTTGCTCAGGCGGGCCGCCTCTTCTAGGATCGCGATCTTCCGCTCAATCGGCACCTGCCGCGGACGCCCCCCCTTGGTTCCGCGAGTCACCGCAAGCATATGCGGATCCCGAACCGCTTCTACCGCGCGCAGCATGAAGCTCTCTTCGACACGCAGCCCGAACGCTGCCTGCAGTTTGAGCTGCACGGCGGTGTACGGACATGTCTGCGCGATCTCTGCAATCTTCGCGACCGCGTCAACCCCGTTCGCCACCCACGACTTATCCTCGGTCGCCACATAGCTGCGCTCGAGGCCCGCCTCACGGCGATCGACGTAGTCGCCGAGCGTGCCGACGAGGTTCGCCTTGCCGAGCCACTGCGCAAGCGCTCGCAAGTAGGTGAGCTTGTTCTCGATCGTGCCGCCCGACTGCTGATCCTTGACCCAACGGTCAACGAGGTACTCGACGTGCTTGGTCTTCAGCGACCACGGCGTTTGCAGCGCGAAACCACCCTCGCGCAATTCGACGAAGGCCTTGCAGATCGCCGTCGCCCGGTATTCCTGCGTCTTGATCGACAGCGCTCGCTTGCTGATCCGCGTCGTGCTGTGGATCTCGGCGACATGCTGGTCGAACAACACCAGCAACGCGTCGCGAAACTCGGGCGACAGTCGATAGCGGCCCACAACAGCCCGAACGTTGAGGATCGCAGCCATCCTTCTACTCCTTGCGGTCAATGCCGCTTACACCTGGCGGAATTCACCCGCCATTTCCTATCTTCGATCGATCGTCTGAGCGCCCCGCTTTTCGCCGCGGCGGCAGCCGGCCAATCGCGCTTCGCGAAATCGTCCACCACGATCCCAAGGACCGACACAGATGCCATTCGCGAATCCATCGTACGATGCGCGGCCGTTCGGTCAAGAACCGCTTTGCGCTGCGCAGCGGTGCGCGGCCGATCCTGCTAACGCGATCGATCCGTAATCCGCCGGCGGCCATCGCTTCGCGCAAACGCTCCCCACATCAATCGGTGCGGGTCGGTCTGGAGCGCTCGCGGCGACCCCATAGACGTTCACCTTTACCGTCCGTTGCGCGTCCCTACCTGATGCGACAACGGCTACTTCTCTCGCCCTCGCTCGCGCGTATGGCTCTGCCGGTATCCGCCGGCGCGGTCTTGCTGCTTCCCGTCCTTTAGCGATTCCATCCGATCAGCCCGACGCATGGGAAGTACATGCGTTCCGACCGTCCATCCTGCTGCCATGACCGACGCGGCCCGCGCTTCGCGCAAACCATCACCGATCATTTCGCGCCCGCTTGTCGGACGCGCTGCGCGGATTGCCTCCGCCCAGTCCAGCTTCGTGGCTACCCTGCCAGCCTGACGCTTGCGCGTCTCGGCGTCGACGAACCTCGCGGTCGCCGGCGCCGGGCTACGTGCCGGGCAATTCCTGTTGCGCATTTGGGTTACGGCTGCGCCTACCGTTCGTTCTTCCAATCAGGGAATCGCGACGCCGGTCTCTCCGGTTCGCAAGACTTCCCCCGCCCCCAAGCACGTTCATGTCCGCCGCGGTGTATCGGGCTTCCTGAACGCACCCAGCTCGTTCGCTGAAAGGGCGTGAGTAGACGCAATCGAGGTTGCGTGGACTGTCCGGTGTCCGGTGTCCGGTGTCCACATGTCCTCATTGCGTCCCATTGCGGCAAACCGCCGCCGATCGTATGGATATCGCACTGTCCAGGGGTCCTCAAGGTGGACCACTGTGTACTTGATTTGCTTCAGAAAAAGGCTGCGTCAATGTGCGGGCCGGACGTTTCACTGCGTTGGAGGCCCAAAGCGGGCCGGAAGGAGGGGTGTGAGCGCGTGGCGCTCGGTTTCGATGCGTCGATGACGCGGTAGGTGATGCCCAGAATAGGCGGTTTTGTCACTCTCGGCCGCGCGAAAGCTGGCGGGAAGTGCGCCGCTTTCCAAAACTTGACTTTGCGTACCGCTCGATAGACTGGATCACGCAATCTCGGACTTTATCCGGGAGATTCAAGGGCTCGCCGTTGCAATCTCCCACTTTATGTCCGACTTCGGTAACGGCCCGTTTTCAATGTCCGACTTTATCTAGGACTTTGGTGCAGTGGCCGTGCCGAAGTTCGACTCCGGGTTCGACGTTGCACTTACCTTCCATGAACGAGTGACCAAAGGAGTCGCCCTTGAAAACTGCAGTCTTTGCTATCGACGTCGGCTACGGCAATACGAAATACGCACACCGTGCCGCGAACAACGCCGTGGCCTCCGGAATGTTTCCGTCGCTCGCGCCGCTTGCGGCGAGCCGTTCGATCGCCGGCTACGGAGACAGCGTGCTGACCACCCGAAAGGTAGCCACCATCGTGATCGACCAGGTCGAGTACGAGGTCGGCCCGGACGTTTCCCTGACTGCCGCATACGGCAATACCGGACGCGCGCTGGCGGACGATTACATTCTCACGAACAACTATGCCGCGTTGCTCCTCGGCGCGATCCACTTTTCCGGCGTAACCCATGTCGAACGCCTGGTGCTCGGCCTGCCGGTTCACAACCTGAAGAAGTACGCAGGTGCGTTGATGGAACGGTTCACCGGCACGCTGGACTTCGGCGCGGACCGCGTGAAGATCGACAAGGTGATGGTGATCCCGCAGCCGCTCGGCTCGCTCGTCCTCGCCTCCAGCAACCGGAAAGGCGGGTTTGGCCGCGACGTTGAACATCTCGTCGTCGACGTCGGTTACTTCACGACCGACTGGGTGTACGCGAGCGGCTTCGCGATGGACGACAAGCGCAGCGGTGGTATGCCGGGCGGCGCATCTCAGATCTATCAGCGCATCGCCCAGCTGATCGCACGCGACCAAGGCGACGCGGTCGAGGACATCGAGCGGATCGACAAAGCACTGCGCGAGCAGACGCCGTTCTTCTTCTACGGGAACGATATCGACCTCGCGCCCTATCTCGAGAAAGCGCAGCCGTTGATTTCGGGCGTCGTGAAGGAAATGCAAAACAACGTCGGCCGTCTGGCGAACGTTCGATCGATCATCCTGTCCGGCGGAGGCGCGGCACTCTACGCGTCCGTCATCCGACAAGCGTTCCCGCGGGTCGTCATCGAGGTGATCGACGCGCCGTGCCTCGCGAACGTTCGGGGGTTCCTGCTGGTCGGGGAATCGAGCGTCGCGCGCGAACGCCGGTAAGGAGGGGGCATGAGCGACAAGATCGAGATGACCATCACGATCAACGAGCTCGTGTCGCCGCTGCTGTTCGAGCGGTTGAGCGCGTGTCCGTCGGCCCGTCGCCGGGCCGCCGTCCTCAAGGCGTTGGCCGAATCAGCGCTTCGTCACGAATTGACCGGGCAAGCGCTCGTCGTAACGCCTGCAGTGGCCGCGCCGCTCGTCGCGCCCGCATCACCCCAGGCTACGCAAGCGCGCGCGACTGGCGCCGACGAGAGCGACGCGTTTCAGGTACTCAGCGTTGGCGATGGGAGCCTTGACGGCGCCGGCTTCGCCGACTCGCTTCACGATCAGCTCGGGGTATGGGCGTGACAGCCCATCGGTCGGTTTTTTCGGGGCTTGCTTTTTGTATAGACCTGAGAGAATTGCTGTACGAGGTAGGTGTTCAAAACGTGCGCCACGTCTTGCACCGATAGATAAGGAGAAGAAGATGCTGGAACTGATCGAGTGGATTCGCAACGGTGAACTGATTCACAAGCTCGCATCCCCCTACTTTTGGCTGGCGGTCGCGGCGGCCGCGATTGCTGCCGAATACTGCGTCGAGGCATGGCACGCCCATATGGCCAATGCCAAGGACGAGCAATGAACGCCGTCGCCGGCACCGCTTCCACGGTCATCCGTGGATTCCGGGCCCTCCCGTTTGTCCTGCGCCGCCTCGTTCTGGTCTTGGTGTACTCGCTGATCTTCATGGCCGGCGCTTTCATGCACAACCGCGGCGCGGGCGACATCGCCAGTCTGTTTCTTCTTGTTGGCGCGATCGGCACATTTTTGGCCGCCGGGGCGTGGCGAGTATTCAGGCTCATCCTCCTTCTCGTCCTGGTTATCGTGGGCGACTAAGCAAAAAAAAAGCGACTTCCCGAGGGAAGTCGCTTGTCTTCAGGTTTAGTGCGCTCGGCTCTTCTCTTTTTCTTCGAGCCACGCCATGCAAAAATCGACCGCCGGCTGGAACGCTTCATCCCGGAGGATGTAGCGATCGTCGCCTTCGAGCAGCCGGTCGATCACGTCGAAGCGCGGACCTTCGGAAAAGTCCGCTGCCCCCTCTGAGGCCACCTTGGGCGGCACCTCGATCACTTCAAACTCATCCAGCACCAGTCGAAACGAGCCCATCATTCACCTCGTGATGTCGCCCGGCGCAATACGGCCCGGAGGGGACGTATCCCCACCGGGTAAGAAAGAAAAGAATGCCGGCTACTGCCGGCGCCAAAGTCACATTGCTGCGCACATTCCACTGGTACGGATCCGCGTCAGGTTCCTTTTCCGCGTTTCCTCATGCGCCAGTTGCCTAGCGCGCACATGGTCACGCTGTTGCGCGCGCCGTTGGTACTGCAACTTCCACACGTCACAGAAATCCACGCCCTCGACCACCGACTTCACGATCGAAACGCGCTTGCCGTGGGCACGAATGCGATCAGCAAGAAGCTGCGCATGGTGTTCACCCGGCCTGAAGTCGCGCCGGTGATCTACCTTGTCTCGATCGGCATAGATGATCACGTGGTCGTAGTCGTTCCAGTTGATATCGGCATGCTCCAGGCCACCACAATTCAGCAGGCAGCGGACCTCGATGCGATTCTCGTACCGTGCGACGACCGCAAAACCAGTCTCGGCGCCCTCCACCAGCGCTAGCGTGCGAGAGCGCGTTGTATTGAGCCGCACCGACGAACCGAAACTGCCGGCCGGCGCGCTCATCTCCAGCTTCGCTCGCGGCTTCCCGTTCTTCGTGAGAAACGGAACCTTCTCGCCATCGGCCGTGAGGTAGGTGCGATGGACACGCCGCGGCTTCCCGGCTTGCGACCGCGCGCGCTGAAGCATCACGGGAAACTTTCCCTGCTTCTTGCCGAAGGCGTCGACGTACTCCAAGCCTCGGTGACAGCGAACGTCGCGCCCGATCCACTCGAGCCGTAGCCCGGGAATCCGCGTCGATAGGTATGTCCAGACAGGCGAATCAACCGTCACCGGAGCGGCGCCGTCCCACGCGGCCTGCATTTCATGACACTTCTGCTCGTCGCTTTTTTCAGGCCGGACCGGGACCGGCTTTGCCTTGCGGACCACCGCGACCGGAATACCACCGTTGTAGTTGCCGGTTCCGAGCTCGTAGTAGATCTCGCGATACGGCTTACCGGTCACCTCGTGAATCAGCTGTACGCCGGTACCGCCCTTCAAGCAGCGCGCACAATGCCAACCACCGCGGGGGTCCTTCTCGGCTGGATAGAGCCGGAAGGTCTCTTCCCCATCGCAAAGCGGGCACGACCACCAGCGCCCTTTTCCGTTCAAAAATCGACTGTCGATGTAGTGCGGAAAGACATTGGGCCAGTCGATGGCTGCGAGATTCAGCTTCTTCAGCTCTCCCATGATTCGTCCTCCGTTCGCACAACGGCGAAAACGCGTGCATTCGCCACCGGTCGGATAGCCAGCACAGATGGATCAACAAACCTTCCTACCGCCGCGGACTCCAACGGCACGTCGAATCGACGCGTCATGGAGAGCCCAGAGCGGGACGAAAGGCAGAAACACTTCACGTTCACGGATCTCTCCAGTTGGACTGCGGGTTTTTCGATGCCTGAGACAGGCGCGGAAACGCTTGCTCAACGAAGCCGCGCGCGGGCGCGTCGGCTTGGTTCAGCAACGTCAGCGGAACAGGGAATTGCGGGTGGGAAGGAAGACGGCGTGTGACGTGCCCGAAGGCACGTCGCACGCTATAGGTGAGAGAAAACGGGAGCGAGTAGCAGGATGGTGAGCTTTTCCGGGATCAGAGCGCGGCCCACGCTTTGCGCGGATACCACGATTCGAACGGAATATCGTCGTCCATTTCATCGAAGCCGCCCCCACCGCCATACGACCGCGTCTGGTCCGCCGGGGGTGCAGCGCGCTGGGGACGGGGTGCTGCATTTGCAGGGGCTTGGCTCGGTGCGGAACGTCCGGCCGGTGCTGCTGCCTGCCGACGCGTGCCCTGTTCGAAGCCACCGTCGCCGGCATGATCGCCACCTTCGCGACCACCACCGTTGCGACCGCCGAGCATCTGCATCTGATCGGCCACAATCTCGGTCGAGTAACGATCCTGCCCGTCCTGGCCTTGCCATTTGCGCGTGCGGATGCGGCCTTCGACGTAGATCGAGCTACCCTTCTTCAGGTACTCGCTCACGATCTCGGCCAATCGACCGAAGAACGAGATGCGATGCCACTCGGTCATTTCTTTGTAGTCGCCGCTCGCCTTGTCCTTATAGCGATCGGTTGTCGCCACTCGAGCGTTCGCGACCGCGTCGCCACTGGGCAGGTATCGCACTTCCGGATCAGCGCCAAGGTTGCCGACGATGATCACTTTGTTAACAGATGCCATCTAGAACTCCTTCACTTGGTAATTGACCACAGCCACTTGTCCCACATGACTTGCTGGCCATCTTTGTAAATAGGTGAACCGTCTTCCTTGCGGAACGCCGGCACCTTGATCTTGCGCAGGCGCTTGACCGATACGCGGTCGCCAATGCGGCAACCACACTCGCTGATCGCTTCCTTCAGGCCCTCGCCCTGCAATACCTGTTCGCCCCCTCTCGTCTGGAGGCGAAGGGCAAACGACCGATAGCTCCGAGATTTGCCTGGTCGACGGTCGGGGAAGGTTTCTTCGCCCCAGCCGTTAATCCGGCCTTCGACCGGAGCGGAACGGCCGGTTTCGGCATCGCTACCGCGACGTGAAGAACGGAACCCACCCGATTCACCCACAGTCGTCTGGCGACCGACTTCGCGCTCAACGTCGGCTGGCGTTTCAGCCCCCTCCGACGAGCGTGCCGATCGAGCTTCCGAATCTGCGGTTGGTGATGCGATACCCATAGCGCCAGTGGCCGGTACGCTTGTGCGGCGGATCGCTGTCGCGATCGCGTCCTTCAGCGGGGCCGGGTGCTGCTGCAACATCGCCCAGTGCGGCGCGAGCGCCGGAAGGATCTTCGTGCCGAACATCGTGTCGCCAGGTGCGTCATCGAATGCCGGTACGAACTCGACGACACAGTCGCCCTCATCGACGAACAGATGGACGATCCCCGCGATTGTCACGAGCGTCTCATTTTCGGCGCCAGTGCCAACAGGCTTCGCGCTGCCGCACGCTGACGAAGGCTGCTCGACCGTCGACGCCGATGCCCGCGGACTGCCGAGGAAGGCCTGAGCGAGCACGCGCGTGAAGAACATGGCTACACCGCCCATTGCGCCTCCAGCGACAGTTGACCGCTACACCAGCGGTTGAGTCGGTTGAAGTCATAGTTGAGCAACGGAACGTCGCGGATCGCGTCCTGCATCGCGCGCGGTCGGACACGGCCGAGTGCGCAGACGACCGAGTACGGAATCGCCCCCGTCCAAAGCTCCATGATCCAGCCGAGCGTCGCGTAGTAATCGACCTTGTCCACCGGTCGGTTGCACAGCCGTTGATGGAGCATTTCGGCGCAGTCGATCAACGCCTCGGGGACGTTGTCGCTATGCCGGCTGTCGAGGGCGAAGAAAACCACGGCCTCGGCGAGCTTTTCCCGCACGTGCGGCTCCCAGCGATCGGGATCCGGCAAAGGATCGGGTTTGGGTGGAGTGATGAGAATCGGCGAATCACCGCCAAACATGTCGAGCTGCCAACCAGCTACTTGCGGTTTCATGAGCGTGCTCCGGATATCAACCGGGCACCTCATTCCCCTTACCGGGAACGTGGTTCCCGGTGGGAGATGGGGGCGCCTGCGCGAATTGCTTCGCGCGGGCGGACAGGGGCGACTTACTTCGTGCCCGTTTTCAGGTGTTGGGCATTCGTCCGGTTCGACGAAGCCTTGATGGGGATGACAACAGCGGATTTCGCATACTGACGTTGCGAGACTGCCGGTGCCTGAGCTTCGGCTTTCGCCGTCGTGACAGGGCCGCTCTTCGCGTGCCGCGGACTTTCGTCAACATCGTGGCGATCCGCAGTGTCACGATCCGACTGACCCGGGGCAACCTTCGCGCTGCTCTTGAAGTGGTGAACTGCAGCAATAGCCAAAAAAACGAAAACGATGATCGAGTGCGCGGCGATATAGGCCGCGAAGCACAGAGCGAGGAGCTTGACAGGCGATCTGAACGCGCCGCTGAACAGGGACTTCAACATGTTTCTCTCCAGAGAAAATCGAACAAGGGGATGTCCGGACAACGCCCGGTGGTTTCGATGCTCGGAACGAGCAAGGAAATCGGCGCGAAGCGCTTTCGTCTGCGACCTCGTTGGTCAGCGCACGAAATCGCTCAGGGCCGATTGCAGGGAAGGCGCGGGCAAGCCGCGAAATGGCAGAGCCGGTTGGCTCAGGTAGGTCGATGCGTCGGAAACGCGTGATAGAGGTAGGGTAAGCCGGACCGATGCGCGGTGCACGCGGAATGCTCGGCAATCGCGTACAGCTTTGGCCGTACCGTGCGAACGCAACCGGTTGTGGGGCAAAACCGAGAATGCTCCAGAAAATCGTATAGCTTTCTCCGGAACTTGACTTCGAAAAATCCGAGACAAACTGGACGCGTCACTTCATCAACCGAGGCGCATCCCAATGTTCTGGATTCTCATCGTTGTCGCCGGTGTCTGGGCACTGACCAAGCACTACGCGAAATCCCACCCGCGTCGCCAATCGACGCCCCCGGTTACCCGCAGCCAGGCATCGGGCGATGCCGGCGAGGCGCGCGTGCTCGGCGAGTTGCGCCGCGTCCTGTCACAACTCTGCGGCAATGACTTCTACGTCCACCCCACGGCGCTGTTGTTGCTACACGCGCCTGGCGCCGAGTTCCCGACCGCCGAAGTCGACCATCTCGTCGTCACGCCGTTTGGCATCTTCGTGATCGAGACCAAGAACTGGGCCGGTGCCATCGCGCCTGGCAGCAGCGCCGATACGGTCGTGTGCCACCTGCCGAGCTGCAAGCTCGAGGAGCGTCGCTCGCCGATCAGCCAAAACCGGGCGAAGGTTGCCTTCCTCCGCGGGACGTTGCCTTCCGTCTGGAACGTCCAGGGCCTTGGCGTCTTCGCGAACGACAACTGCTCGCTCTCCCCCGACCTCCCGCTTGCCCTCGTCACCCTGCGCGATCTGGGCTACTGGTTGCGTACTCAACGGGATCGGCACGCGAAGTCCGGAAATCCGAACATCAACGTGCAGGCTGCGTGGGGCGTCGTGCGCCGCCTGAGCGTGGACGACCCGACCGGATCGGCGCTATCGGCTCACCGCCATAAAGTTGCCGGAGATTCATCCGTAAACAACTGACCACCTCCTTACATTTTCTAACAAAGTGAAACAATCCGTTTCATTTTGCCGGCGTGCGCGATTTGGCGAAAGACACATTGTTTCGTGCAGCTTTCGCCCCTTGGCGCCGAAAAGCGCCGCGTAAGCTGGTGCAGGCCGCCAGGTCTCATTTTCGTCGGACGGGCGTCACCCGATCCGGCAATCCGCCGAACCCGTGCCAGGGAAGGCCCATCCTCTACTGGAGAGCGCTTTGTCCAAAAAGCCGTCGAAGAAACCCGAAGACGACGAGAACTTCAACCCTACCGTTCCCGACAACGCCACGTCGGCAGACGGCGATCTCGAACTGAAAGCCACGTTCGCCCATGTGCCGGACCAGCTTGAACTCACCACCGCCGCCCGCGAGATGTTCACCGGTCTGCCGGACAGTCTGATTAGAACAATCATTCAGGAAAGTGAGGAAGTCGCCCACTCGACTCGCAAGATCCTGCAGGAGCACATGCGGATCGGGGGCAATTTTGCCCACATCCATGCATCCGTCATCGGCCATTTCGTCAGTACCCAAGGCGACAACCAGAAGGTCAGGAACCGAGCCGCCGAGCTCGTCTACTCCTTCCTCACCAAGGTTTTCCAGAAGTCGAAGTCGTCGGTCAGCCTGTACATCCGTGTCTACAACAAGTTTTCGAGCAACATCGGCGCGGTCGAAATGTTGACGTACAGCGATATGTCGCTGCTGGTGCACAACCACATCGGCGACGACATCATCGAGAAGGTAATCGAAGCGAAGCGCGATGACCCGACGCTCACGAAGAGCGAAGTCAAACAGCTCATTGCGACGCTGGAGGACCAGATCGCCGGAAAGGACAACAGCATCGAGGAGGCGACTTCGCAACTGCACGCCACCATCGGCCGGTTGGACGACGCGCAGAAGGAGATCGACCGCCTGTCGGCCGAACTCAGCAACGTTCGGCAGGAGCAATCGCGCGAGAAAGTGAGGGCCCAAGAGACGCAGGTTTCCCTCGCATCGACCGGAAAACAGGTCAGCACGCTACAACAGACGCTCGCCAACAAGGAGCGCGAGGTCGAGCAGCTCACCGCCGATATCGTCAGGCTCAAGGCGAACCCGGTGAAGACTGAAGTGCCTGTGCCGACCCTGCCCGAGTCCTACACAAGCCTCCAAGACGCAGTTAAGGACAAGCTCGCCGAACACGAGGCCATCGACCTTCAGCTTCAACAAGCCAAGGCGGAATTGTCTGATCTCGAGGCTCGTGCGAAGGAGCAGCGCGCAGCGATCGAAGCGAGCGAGGTGCTCGAAAAGAAGATCCGCGGCCTGATCGATACCTTCAGCTCATTCGTGCAGGACTATCACAGCGCGCAGCTGCTTGCGACAGCAGACGGAAACCCGGCCCGCTTCAAGCCGCTGTTCCAGGCGTTCAGTGACCTGATCGGCAAGTTCCACGGTGAGGTGACTGCGGCCGTACGCGCCTGATTTTGCCCGGGCCACGCTTTATTGTTGTGCAGTAGAAGAGAGACTCAGAAAAATGGACAAGAAAAACTCGCGCGAGACCTACCGTTCGATCGAGCGACTGTACGTACCCAACTGGTTGGCCGAGCGCATCCAGGTGACAAACTTCGACCTCGTCGATCAAATGAAGTGGCTGCTCGAAATGAATGGGGATTTCAACGATATCCTCGCCGTCGAGCGCAAAGAGATCGACCACGTCAAACATAACGAAGAGTCGCTGCGCAACCTCCTGCGCACGCCGTTCCTGATGGTCGCGCCGACCCTCGAGTCGGTCGAGGACTGGCGCTGCTTCGTCGACGACACACCCACAACCGTCGCGGTCGACCTGCTGATTCGCAAGCTTCCGCCGCTGGACGCGCTCGCGAAGTTCTCGGTCGAACAGCACAACCGCGTCTTCCTCGACCTGGTCACGAGCGTCATTCACCTCAGCGTACTGGCCGCTCCGCTTCTCGGGGTGACGACTGAAGTGGTCGCCTACCTCGCGTCCGTGCCGACCTACAAGCTGCGTATCGCACTCGGTCGAATGAACGGATTGCCGCTGTTTCGCTGGCGCTTCAACACGCCGACGTTCTGGTATCAGTTCACCGCCAGCGATCTGACCGACGAGATGGTGGCGCACCAGATCATGGCGACGTCGCCGATCAGGATGAACAGCGCGCCCGGCAAGGCCGGCTGGAGCGAACTGCGCTTGCCGCGCGAGAAGAACGAGACGTACGCACATGCCCTGATGGCATATGGTTGCCGCGCGTCGACGGCCGCCAGCCTGTTTCGCCTGAATCAAAACGCGATGCGCCAACGGTATGTCGAGATGCACGGCACCAGCTCACCATGCGGCAACACGCCCAACTCGCTCAACTGGTTTGTCGAGACGCCGACCAATCGCCTGCACGGCACGATCTTCACGTGGCTGTACCGCGCTGCGCTCGCATCCGGCGCCAACGCACCGCAAGCGCTGATCGCAACCAACGACGTCTACCAGCAGATCTTCGGCGGGCAGCACGCGATCTCCGTCGACCGCGGCTGCAACCTGACGCGGGCGATGGCCGCCGACAACCGGCTCACGATCGCACCGTGCCGGACCTGCCGGACGGAATACATCGTCAGCAACAACGATACCAAGATTGAGATGCACCATAGCTTCGACTGCCCGGCCTGCACCGGGCAGCTTGGCGCGAAGCGGCGGAGCACGAAGGCGAGGTTGCGCAATGGCGAATAACGACGAACGCGTGGCACTGCATGCCCTTCCGGAACTACCGGCGAGCCTGATTGTGATTAACGGCGATCGCCGACCGCAATTCGCTTGGTATGACGCCGAAACCGAGCAGTACTACTCCGAGGCAGACGGCCGGGTCATCGTCGACGTCCGAGCCGCGCTGCCGTGGGCAGCAGCCTACGTTCACTAGAGGGCACATGGACGACCTCGCCTACCTGGTCGCAGAAAGCAACGCCGCCTGGCTCGACGGCCGCGGCGACGGCCGATTCGAGCGATATGAACGGTTCTATCATGCGCAGCGGGAGACAAGAGCGGAGTCGTTCGAACTCGAGCAGGTCAACGAAGCCTATCCTGATTGGGTTGGCAGTCAGCCGCCGCAGGTACTTGGAATGCTGGCCAGGCCTTGGTTCGGTAAGGTGCTGGTCGCGCTCACCTGCATGTACGTCGGTGCGGCGGCCGTCCCCGCCATGTCTTCGGCCATTCCGTACAAATCGACCGTATTGCTGGGCGTGGCCTTCATCGGGCTGCGCGTGTTCCACTGGAAGCGACGCAAATCCAGATGACCTTCAGACCTTGCCCCCCGCCCGATGGCGGGATTTTTTTGCCGATTCACCATTAAGTCTGACGAAATCGAACCGTAATCTAGAATTGGCCGTTTTTGGCTCGCCCAAGCCGTTTCAAAAAAAAGGCCCCCGGCCGCCCGAACTTGACTTCGGCGCCGGCTCGGTAGGATGGAATCAAGGGTGTGCGAGGGGCATGCCCAACAACAAGAAGGAACACAAGGCAATGAAGAAAATCATGACTATCGGCCTCTCGGCCGTTTCGATCGCAACATTGCTGACGCTCGCCGCGTGCGGGGGCGGTGGTGATAGCGGCGCGAGTGCGCCCGGCGCTGGCTCGTCGCCCGGTAGCCCCACGCCGCCCCCGTCGGCGTCGAGTGGTGATGTCTCCCCGGCGCAATACGCTGCGGGCAGCGCGAAGAGGGCGATCTTCGATACGATCAACCAACAGCGGCTGACGTGTGGCTTCCCCGCGCTGACAGAAAACACGCTTCTTGATACCGCCTCGCAAGCACACGCTGACTACATCGGCACGAACGGTGGCACGATTACTGACAGTGAAGTTGCAACCAATCCGGGCTTTACTGGCGCCGGATATGCGGATCGCGCCACGCGCGCCGGCTATCCGGCAAGCACGGTCTTCATGGGAGGCGAAAGCGCGGGGTACTGGACGAACGCCACGTTGAGCGAAACGGCCTACGGGACGAACATCGCCATCGCATGGTCCAGTGGCGTTTATCACGTGGGTGCTTTCGTGTGGCCGGTTACGCAGATCGGCGCTGGCTGGAACGAAACGACGGTCAACGGCTTCCCGGAAGCACACGGCGTCATCACGGTCGCGAATCTAAAGTCGATGACCGGTAGCGTTCCGCTGATGTTCCCTTGCGATGGCGCAATGGGGGTTCCATATAAGGTCGTCGGCGAAACGCCCACCCCGCCGAATACGAGCGGTACATTGGGACCGACGCTGGCCGTGTCAGCAAATCCGGGAGACGCCGTTGTTCTGACGTCCGGAACCCTGATCGACACGTCCGGGAATGTCATCACCCTGCAAGTGCTCAATTCGACGAATGACACGAACAAGCTGATTCAATCTTTCGAAGCTCGCGCTTATTCGGTGACACCGCTGGCGCCGAACACCAAGTATTCGGCGTCGCTCGCAGGGACCATTAACGGCGCTCCGTTCAGCCGAACCGGTTCGTTCACGACTGGAAGTTAACCCGGGTAACTCACCGTCTTCGAACCACCAAAAACCCCACGTTTCTGACGTGGGGTTTCTTTTTTCTAGATGATCGCTGCGTCCAGCGTCCCGAAAAACGAGACGCTATATGATCCACCTCTATAGTCTCAGCAGCGCGGCACTAGCCTTTCTCATTGATTTACCGGCCACCACCGCATGGCCCACCTGTTGCGTTTTGAGATTGAGCCAATACGAATCCAACAACTTGTGCCGATCCCGGGTTTAGCATGCAGGCAATCAATAAACTGCTCGCGCCAGAAACGTTACCGCTATTTGGATCTGTGTATTTACCAAATCCAATTTTGTAAACATCGTAGGGTCCATTGGTCGGCGGCCAGTTTCCGCGAACTGCATAGCGAGTGCCTGGAGCCTCGCAGATTATCGGAGGCGGTTGCGTGTTGATGTCGTTGGACACTTGACTCGTTGTCTCGGATCGTGGGCCGAGAAACGTTGACACTGGATTGACGAAAACCCCATAGCTTGCCCCTACATTGGCGCAAGCCTGCTGCTGATCAGCCTGGGTCACTTGCGGAGCCTGCGGAACGCACGCGATGCCCACCCAACCTGAGCCGTTCCAAACGGGCGCCGATTGCTGGGCATATCCGCTCGGACATGTAGGCGGCGCCTGATAGTTGCATTGCGGCGCGGACCATTGCGATCCCTGCCAGACAGACGCCGATACGGTCGACCATCCTGCACCCGTCGAACATTGCGGCTGTGCGACCGGCGCGGACCGGATGGGGGTAACGCAGGTCGAGTCCTGATTCCCATAGGAGCAGCGCGCCGGCCCGGCGAAACCCAGATTCGCCCATGCCGCCGTCGCGAGCACCAAGGCCTTACTCAATATTCTCAAGTTCTGCTCCTAGTAAGCGCAGTACGTCGTGGCGATAGCGATCACCCCGATGGGATTACCGCTGCCGTCCGTAATGGCGATGGTCCAGGGGCCTGCGCCGCTGGCAGTGAAGTTCAGGGCGGCTGTCGGATCGATGTAGACACCCTGAGGCGCGAGCAGAATCTCGGGGGTCCCAGCCGCGTTACAGCTGGGCGCGGGGACAAACGAGCCGTGGGCGACGACAAAACGCGCGTATTGTTGCCACGACCCGCCAATCGGCAGCCATACGCGCGAGCCGGTGATCGGATCGCGCTGACAAGAAAGGACCATCCCCGAGCCATCAGCCGCAGAGGCGAGCGCGGTCCCCGCACACGCGGTACGCGGCCACGCCACATTACCGATGGTCGCCGTTCCGGTGATGGTCGCGTCGCCGTTGACGGTCGCCGCGCCTGTGTTGATCGGTGCAGGCGCTGTCCCCGCGGCGTTTTGGACATTCAGCGTCCCAGGCGTCCGAATCGCGTTGCTGACCGCTGCGTTGGAAGCAGCCAGCATCGGCGCCGCAATCGTTCCAGTCGCGTCGATATTGCCCACGTTATGCAGATCGACACCGTTGACGTCCTGACTCCCCGTCCACTTCAATGAGCCATCACGCCGGATAAACACCGAGTTTCCGTCCGACGACGGACCGTTCGTTGCCATCACAATCGCCGCAGGCGCACCAGGCACCGGGTTGACCGCCTGCCATGCTCCGTTCAGCCCCTTGATCGTCGCAGGATTCTGGCTGGTCGAGAACCCGAAGTCGTTGCCGGCTGCTTGTGCCACGACGCCAGCGCCGGACACGTCCGGCTGCCCGAGTCGAGTCACGGGTTGCGACGAATAGAAGACGTAGGACACCTGGCACGAGCCGGATCCGGTCGAACAGTTGTCCGGGCCGACGCTCATCTGAATCATGTAGCTACCGCCCCAGATCGGTCCGGTGGCATAGTCCGCCTTCAAATATCCGCCGGCGCGCAAATCCGCGAACGTCGGCGGAGTGACCGCCGTCGCTTTCGAGCCGACCATCTGCCCCACCAATGACGCGTACTTGTCGGTCACCCATTTCGACAGTGCGGCATTGATTACCGCCTGATTCTTCCCCTCGACGCTCAGCACGTCTTGTCGGCGTTTTTCGACGTCGTGCTGGATACCCTGCAACGTCACGAGCGCAGTTGCGACCAGCACGATCACGGCTTCAATGATGCTGAGCATCGTCGTTCCTTAGTTGCCCTTGGTCGCGTACATGATCACGTTCGCAGTCGCGCCTGCAGACGCACACGCCGTGGCAGCCGTGCCCGAGCTGAACGTCGTCGACGGCCCGGAGATCGTGGTGTTGTTCACCTTCACCTGCGTATAGGCCTCCGAAATCGAATCGGCCGACAGTGCGCACACGGTGGCCGGGATCGGGTACGTCACCGCGATCGCGTCGTTCGTCGCCGTCACGGTGGCCGGTGCTGCCGTCACCGCGCCCCCGAAGATGCCCGTCAGCGCACCGGAGGTTTTGTTCAGGCGACGTCCGGCCGTGTCGAACGCACGGTTTTGCGTAAGCGACAGCATGGTGACGCCCGAGAAGTCGATCTCACCCGCCGTCGCATCTTGAATGCCGCTCACGAAGTACTGCGCTTCGCTCTTGAATTGCATCGCATGGATCCGGTCCATCACGTAACCCCGCCCCATGTACACAACGAGCGCAATCAGCGCGGCCGCGGCCATCACGCCCGCCGCTTCGACCAGGGAAAGCTCGCCCTTTTGCTTGCGGCGCCCTTTGCCGATGTACAGTCGTTTGCCCGTGTTCATTTTGTTGGTCTTGTTCATTTCGCTTGCTCCTAGAATTTTTGATTGAGGGAAGTGGACGCACCATCGAATGCGACAGCGCCGGTTGCGAAGTACGACCCGAGGCCGAACACAAGGAACAGCAGCACCGCTCCACCCAACAGCACGTAGTGCGTGATTTTTGCGTTCCGTTTTACTGCCTCGACCACGCGGGACAGGGAGTGCTGGCCGAGTTCCTTGATTGACTCAACGAACTGGTCACGGCCGGCCGCGTCGGTCATGATGTCGATGGTGGTCTCCGAGAAGATCCCGGTATCGAGTGCCTGCATTGGTTTGTCTGGATTCGCGGTCAATCTGGTGCTCATCCGCCGTAGGTGCCAACTCATCCATGGGTCAGCCGCCTTCGTCAGCCGGTCCAGCGCCGCGCGCAGTGTCAGCCCCGAATCAAACAATCCAGCCAGCGATACGATCAGCAGCGCGGCACGAAGGTCGCGCCGATTGCGCCACATCAGTGGCATCGCATCGACCTTGTTTCGCCGCTCACCCGTCCAGCGCTTGAGCGTATAGAAATAGCCCGCCACCAGCCCCGCGACGACGGAGCTCGTCAGCCACCAGTAGTTCGCACAGAAGGTGTCGAAGGCGTAGACGAATTGCCCGAACGCCGACCACTTCTCGAGAGGTTGCACGTCCAGCGTGGCCGGCAGGATCTCGGACCCGAACAGCACGCAAAACGCGTACAGGTAGACGATCAGAAACGCGGGATAGGCGATCTGCATCGACGTTGTCGCCGACAGCACACCTTTCGCATGCGCCGCCATCTCGGCAAGCTCCAGGCCGCGGATCGCGGCGTCGTCGCGCGGCGATTGGCCTGCCAGCTCAAGCAGCACGAACTCGTCGGTGGGGACGAACGGCTTCATCGCCGTTGCGAAATCATCGCCAGCGCGCATGCGCTGCGCGATCTTCTGGAACGCCGGCCACGACAGGTTCTTGCGAGAGCGATGGCGCTGCTCGAGTGTCGTCAATCGTTCGAGCAGCGTTTCGCTGTTCCGCAGCCCTTTTTTCGCCACGTCGAGTCGCGTTTCACGATAGAACATTTCGCGCAACGCGCGGAACCTCCAGGTCGCAACACGCATGCGTTCCGTCGCCGGGAGCGACATGACGATCCAATAGACAAGGGCTTTGATCACGATGGAATTACCCCATCCGAATCGGGAAAGACGCGGTAAGCGTCGAACGCACACATCGACTCATCGATGAAGCGAGGATCGATCAGACCTTGCGACGCCTTGTACAGCGCGTGCTCATAGACCGTCTTGCCCGTCATGTCAGCGTCCGAGAAATCCGTCTTCCGGCCCGTGCGCCAGACCTGCTCCGCACCTCGCCAGTCGCGCTCTGCGACGCGCTCGAGGAACTCTGGAGTCGGGCGATACAGTTCCATCGCGAGCGTCTGTCCCTTGACGCCGGCGGCTACTTTGCCGGACCGCGTGAACAATCCCGGGCGTCGGCAATGCTCGCACCCGTCCTCATCTCGACATGCCATGGTCGACGGGTCGAGTCCGAACTTCTGCTCGAGAGTTGCAATCTGCTGCGGCGTCAAGACGTCACGTGCCGAGCGCTTGCAATGCGGGCAAAGCTTCGGAATCAGCTTCTGGTTGCCGACAGCGTTCAGGAAACTGCCCGACGCCACTTCGTCCATCGGCAGCTTCAGGCGGCCGCCGACCAGCCGCATCACCGCACCGAGAATGCTGTTGCCGTGAAGCGTCGCGCGAACCGGGTGTCCGGTCAGCGCCAGTTCCGCAACGAGGCCTGCGAGCACGGCATCCCGTACCTCCCCGATCGTCAGGTCGTCGGGGTCCATGCGCATCAGCGTGCGGATCACTTCGACAATCTTCCGATTCGCGTCCTCTTCGGTCTCGCCCGGTCGGCGCTGAATCGAAATGTCGGACAGCCACGGAGCGGGCACTTCGGACGGCTCATTGACAGCGAACTGCTTGATGCGATCGCGATTGGGGACGAGGTAGGACATCGCGCGCAGAAGCGTGGTCTTCGCCGAGCCAGTCTCCCCGGTCAGGAAAGTGGCACCGCCCGTGACTTTGCCCAGGCTTTCGATGATCGCCAGCTGGCTTGGCTCAAGCCCCATCTCGTGCGGCAGCAAGACGTTCACATGCTTGAAGTTGCCGTCAAGCAACCGCAGCGCGACGTCGAATCCACCGACGAGCGGCGCGCTCTGCCAGCGGATATTGACGATATCCATGTGTGCGACGAGCGGGATCATCGCGGACTGCGGCGCAGTCGGCTGGAACGTCTCGCCCGAGTTGGTATTTCGCTGGACGAGGTCCTGATAGGCGGCCGACAACGAACGGCGCACAAGTGCCTTCGGCATCTGCCGATATGAGTACAGGTCGCCGTCGACACGCAGCCGGAGCTCAACGTCCTCGGCGAAGTCTCGGTATTCCCAATGCACATCGCCGGCACCGTATGCCTTGGCAGCCTCAATCACATCTCGGAAAACCCCAATCGCGCGGGACGCCTCCGGCACGAACGCAGACGCGCGCTGCTTCTCCTTGCTATAGAGGGCCGCAATCACGTCCTCTTCCGCAACCATTTCTTCGTGAATCGAAATATCTGCGCGCGCGAGGTCCTTCAGATAGGTCGCATAGAGCTGGCCGTCGTGGAATCGCTGCGTCGCGACCACGATCGAGATACCGGCCTGCAGCTCAACTGCGATGAACTCGCGCCGAGCCGCATCGCTCACGGCGAGCGCGGCATTCGGGTCGCGTTGGCACAACACGCGTTTGAACGTCAGGGATTCGGCAGACACAAGCCGTGGGCGCCCCGTCTCGATCGCCATTTCCGGCCCCTCGGCGAGATCCATTCCGATGCGCCGAACGGTCGGCGGTTCGTCGTAGCCGCTGCCCTGCTGCAGGGTGGCTTCGTCAGCGGATACCTCCTCGACCGGAATGCGCGTCGATTCCTCCGGCGCGGCGGACGCGCCCTTGGCAGTTTCAGCACCTGGTTCAATCGCTTCGTCGGGAGCCGGTTCTTGACCGGTTTGGACATTGGACGACGAGGCTGCAAAGTCGCCATTCGCTTCCGAAGCCTGTGCCGCCGCTTCCCGAGCCATTGCACCACTCTGTATCGCGGCCGCCGCCCCTTCCGAGGGCGACGTACCAACGTTCTCACCCAGAACCTCGACGTCTTCGATTTCCTGTTGTGCCCGGCGCAACATCATGCCCATCGTCATCGGCTGGCTATGATTTGCCTGTCGAGGAGTGACAGGCTTGCTCGCGGTCTTGAAACGCGGCTCACGCGGATCCTGCACGGGTGCCGACTCACCATCGTCGGTCGGCTCCCGTCCGACGATGGGCATCGCCGCCGCCGAGCTGTCCACGAAACCCGGCTTCAGCGCCTTGAGGCGGCCGAAGAAACCGCGCTTGGTCGGCTCCGGCGTTTCCATTTCCGAGAAGAAGCTCATCGGGTGCCTCCAAGGGGGATACCCGGCAACGGTGCGCCTGGGGGCAATGGCGAGCTCAAGTCCACCAGCGAGCGAACTGCGGCCGTCGCCGGCGACATCTGGACTGGCGCTTCGCCACGAATCGGCTCTTTCCACGTCCGCTTGCCTTCCGCCACGGTGACTGCGTAGCCGTCAACAGCCTTGACGCTCCAACCGTTGAGCAGCGTCGCACCGACGCGTGCGGGATAGATCGCATCGCGATACGAGTACAGGACATGTGGGCCCGCTTCATCGTTGAATGCGCCGAGAAACGAAACCGGCTCAGCATGGGCTCGAGTCGGCCGCATCGGTTTTTCGACGGGTTTCGGTGATTCGTTAGCGGCAACGCCGCGAGCGGCGATGCCCGGTTGCGGTTGAGACATCGCACCCGGCGGTAACATCCCGGCACCCGGCGCGGTCCCACCCAGACTACGAACAACGTTGGCTCGCGCCAGTTGGTCGATGTCGTCGATCGAGAGCTTGGCGCCGACGGGGTCGGCATGTGCGGACACGGCGAAACCGGCTGCCGCCGCCGCGATGAGGACGTGCTTAATCAAAGACATAGTATTTTCCCTTCGCGGTGAAGTGGACGCCGTAGGGCGAATCGCCGGTATCGCTGCTGGTCGTCGGCCCGACGCCTTCTTTGAGACGCAACTCCACCTTCAACGACTCAAGCGCCATGTTGGCGGGCAGCTTTTCCAGGAGCGGCGACTGCCAGCGGAAGCCTTCGATCGTCCAGTCGCCCTGTTTGATCAGACGGCCGATATGGGCGCCGGCGCCGGACATCGCAATCAGCGGTCGAGCCTCGCCAAGCGAAACGGTGTATCCGTACGAACGCAGCTCATACGGCTGCGCCGACATCCGTTGCGGTGGCGTCTGCAACTGGTCGATGAATGCTTGTGCGGAGGGCCATTTAGTGGATTCGCTTTGTGTCAACGAGGCGACAGCAGGCACCGCTGCTCCGCGCGAAGTGAGCGTCAGGCCATCACGCGCAAATGCCACCGGACGCATGCCTGCGGTTGCGGCCTGATCGAAGCCGGAGAAGGTGCCGCCATGACGGCGGAACGTGACCGTGCAATACCCCGCCGTCTGGCAGTTCGCTTCCTGAAACAGCCATCCCTTGATGACGGTCTCCGATCCGCCCACGGCCGCCAGTAACGCCGGCGCAAGCGCCGACGCACGTGGTTGAGGCTTAGCGAACGTCTCCTGCACGGCCGCAGCGTACTGTTCAGCGAACGTGGGTGCGCGAGGTGGTGGCGGTGGAGGCGAAAGCACGTCCATCAGCTTCGGGACACCAAGGAATGCACCCGCTACGATCGCCGCGACCGGGAGTATGGTCGGGACCGACACGGGCAGCTTCGAGATGCGACCGACCTTCCGGTTTGCGAGCAGCTCGCTTGCCTGAAACGGTTCATCAACGTCGCCGATCCTGTCGCCGATGCCGAGCGACACAAGCGACAGGTTGCCCTTCAGGCATTCCTGCTCGATCTCGAGACGGCGCGACTGCGCGGCCTCTGGTGTCAGTACCTCATCGCTGCGCACCGCACCACGCACCACAAACACCGTGTAGACGCGCTGGTCATCCTGCAGCAGGACCAACGCCGCGGCTCGGTTCTTGATGCGATCGTGCAGCGCGACGCGCGCAGCACCCGAGTACAAATGAGCGCCCTTCAACTCCGACATGTCCGGCATCGCGAAGCCGCCAATTTGCTCGGTGCCGACCTTGAATTCGACATAGTGCGTTGCACCGA
This sequence comes from Burkholderia sp. SCN-KJ, assembly GCF_024656005.1. Lineage (NCBI taxonomy): Bacteria > Pseudomonadati > Pseudomonadota > Betaproteobacteria > Burkholderiales > Burkholderiaceae > Burkholderia > Burkholderia sp. SCN-KJ. Next base: position 60,544 of record NZ_JANKOG010000020.1, on the reverse strand, counting down.
ACGCATCGGCATAGCGTCGACGCTCGGCCTTGCCGCCCTTCACCGGGTAGGCCCGCCAGTCGATGCCGAATACAAGGCGTGCGCGCTTGTCGGTCGGCAGGGGTTCCGTGATGTGCATCATCGTCATCACATCGACGGAACGACCGTCGCCTTCAGCATGATGATCTGGAACGTCTTCGCCTTGTTCCAGCTACCCGTGATGCCGGCGATGCCAGTGTTCGTCGTACTGTCGGCCTGATCGGTGATCGCGCCATAGAGCACGATGGTCTGCCCGTCCGACAGTGCGATCGTCTGGTCGTCCTTCGTGCCGATCGTGTGTGCCAGCTGGATCTGCTGCTGGGTCTGACCAGACCCGGCGCCCGCGCTCGTGAACGGGCCGTTGAGTTTCGAGCTATCCGCCCAGTACGCGAGGACGATCTGGTTGTGATCGTTGACCGCAGGCAGGACGTTCACGAAATCGCCCGTCGTGATCGTGCCCGGCGTCAGGCCCGGCACACCGCCGGACGTCGCCGTCAGTGAGCCGGACGACGGCGTGGTCGAGCGCAGGTAGTCGTCGCTCTTGAACGACGCCACCGACACCGGCAGGCCGTTGAGCGTCATTTTGGTCATCGTGTTGTCCTGGACAGTGCGCCCGTACTGGTTCAGCGCATTGACGACCGCATTGGTGCCGGAGAACGGCGCATCGGGACGCAACACCGACACCCCGACTGAGCCGCCACCCGTGGCAAGCGACGTCGGCGACGTGAAGCTGATTGCATATCGCGCGAGGCCGGCGTGCATCGCGTTGAACACAACGTCCGCGTTCATGCCCGCCTGGCTGCCCCTGTTCAGCGCAATCTGGATCGTGCGGACCGTGATGGCCACCTGACGCGTCGAGATCGCGTTCTCGTGCTTGAGCAGCTTGCCGATGTTGTCCGCGGTTTCCTTCGTGTCGTACACCATCACGAGTCGGCTCTGCGGGTTCACGCTCACGCGACCCATGGGCGACTTCAACTTGTCGATTTCCGCCGTAATCGCCGCGATCTGATCGAAGTCGCCTTCGCGGCCGGTCGACGTCTGCGCCGAGAACGATCCCGTATTGCCGCCCGAGCTGCCACCACCGCCGCTGCCCGACTGATTGCCGGTCGACGTGTCCATGCCCTTGCTCATCGTCGATTTGATCGACACCTTGCCCGGAATCGCCGCGATCTGGTACATGCGCGTGACGAACCGATTCACGTTGATCGTGCTGCCGTCGAAGGACCAATCGAGGCCGAGATCGGTCGTCATGTTCTTCATGTACATCCCGGCTCGACCGGTAAACGCCTGCCGGTAGATCGGCTCCTCGGATCGCGCGGCGCTGTTCTGGCCTTTCGACTCGGTTTGCCCCGGCACCAGCGAATCGCGCGGCACGAACACATCCGGGCTCAGGTGCACGGGATAGCCGGTCGCGGTGGAAATTAGCGTGGCGATTTGCTTGATACCGAGGTTCGCCGGTAGGGTGACCGTCTTGTCGCGGAACACCGCAGGCAGCGTCGCCTCATAGGCGAGCGGCACCAGCCGGTCACCGAGGAAAGCGGTCGGCACGTCCTCGACGAGCGCCATCGGCGTCGGACCTTTCCCGAGCGCATCTGAGATCGTGCGATGTGCGGCGTCGTAGCTGTCGTTGACGTCCTGCTGCGTCACCGCGCAGCCGGCGGTCATCAGGGCGGCTGCGATCGCGATCGTGGATTTCAAAAGGTGAACGCGCATGGTTCTCAGTCCTGGCAGTTGCCTGCGCGTGCGATCACGCGGATGACGTTGTTCGAATGGCGGCAAGCACGCGTCGGCGTACGCATATGATTCGTCGCCTTCATCACCTGCTGTAGTACGGAGGTGAAGTCGCCCGTGAATGACGCGTTGAATTCAAGGGGCAAGTCGTCGTCGATCTTCCATGCCAGTTGCCAGCCGTGCTGCTGCAGCCAGCGGTCAAGCGCGTCGCGAAGATTGACGTCAGCCGGCGTCACGGAGAACGTGAGCGTGCCGCTCGCGGCGGGTGCACTGGCACCCGGCAACTCGACTGCAGCAACGTCGGTCGACGACGCTGGCGCACTCGTGCTCGCCGGCATCGCCTGCGCCGGCTTCGGGCTTTCGGCGGCCGCCGATGGTGCTTTCGGCGCCGATGCCAGCACCTGCCAGCCGTCCGCATCAATCGAGCTCGTCGTTGCTTGAGGTGCCGCAGTCGCCGCGGCGCTGAGCGCGACCAGTGCTACAGCTACGATCGCGCGTGCTCGTGCCTGATTCGAATGTGTCTTCTGCATGGTTACCGACCCTGTTGCATAAAGCGGCGATAGATCGCGCTGGCGTAGACGAGCTGCTTGGACGGCGTCACCGCGTTATAGGCGCCGACCGCCTTCCAGTTCGGCCCGAAACGGCGCACGTTCGACGCGAGGATCCACGCACCGACATACGCGCTCACGCAGCCGTTGAAGAGGTGTTCGCGACGGATGCCATAGCGGGACAGCGTCGGCAGCCACGACGTGTTGATCTGCATGAGCCCGATGTCTTCGCTTCCGTTCGTGTTCCGATTCACTGCATTGGCGCGCATGCCCGACTCGTGTTGCGCGATGACGCGCAGCAGCCGTGGATTGACGCGATGAAATGCGGCCGCGTCATCCAGGCAATCTGCGCGCGCCGGCAACGCGGCGACCACCATCACGGCGGCGGCGATCGAGACGATGTGCTTCACGACGTTGGCCCTCCGCTCGCCTGCAGCGTTGCGTCCGGCGTTTCGCGATAGATGACTTGCTTGCGGCGCTTGACGTGGATCGTGTTGCCGTCGGCCGTCACGGTGAACTGATCGGACGTGCCCTCGAACATGAAGTAGCGCCCCTTCTGCTCGCCGATGCCCAGGTTCCGCACATCCGTCACGCCGACCCGCACGACCGATTCCGCGAACTTGAAGTACGTGCGGCCCTCGCGATCGAACACGGCTTCGAGCTTTGCCGGGTTCGGCTGATCGAAGTCGTAGACCGTCTTCGCGTCGCGCGTCACCTCGACGCGGCTTGTCGCGTCGGCCACGGTGAAACGTTCCGCGCGGTCGATCGTCATCACACTCTTGATCTCATCCCAGCTGGTGCGCAACGCCTTCCCATCCGGCGTCGTGAACGTGACAGTCTTTGCCGGTTTCGCCGTAAAGCGGATCTGCATATGCGTGTCGTCGCCATCACGGATCGCCTGCGCGCCAAAGCGCTCGGCCAGCCGGGACACCTGTGCAGGCTCCGCGGTGACACGCGCGACGACGCTGTTCAAACCGGCCTCGTCGGCATCGCGGCCGGACGACGCATAGTTCAGTGCGGCGGACTTCGGCGGATCGCGATGCAACCGCACATGCCGCCCGCCGAAATCGACGTCCGCATACAGCCCGGTTTGCGTCATCAAGCGATCGAGCGCCTGCATCCAGTTTTCGCCATCACGCGTGGCGAACAACTCCGAAGTCGTCAGGTCGACGTCCTTCTGCGCCGACCCCGTCCACCCTTGCGGAACGAGCGATTTGACGACGTTGCCGACCGGCATCGATGCATGAAGCGCGCGAACCGGCGCGAGCGCGGAGCGCGTGCCGATCAGCACCAGTCGGTTCGTGAAGCCATCGAATCCAGCCGGTTGATCGTCCTTCATTGCAGCGAGTGCGCCGGTGCCGCCGATGAAGGTGTTCGCCTTCTTCCATCGGGCCGTGGCCGAATGGGCACCGACTTTGTACGTGATCGACGCCGGTGTGCCTTCGACGACGACATACGGACCTTCGGTATGGCCGCCTTCGGCGACAATGACTTGTCCCGCGCGAGGCTGGATATAGGTCTTCGCGCCATCGTTGAAGATCAGCGCTGGCCGCTCGGAGATGCTGCCGAGGATGTCGTAGTCGAAATCGAACGGGTCCGTGTTCGCCGCCGATGCGGCCGCGCACACGATTGCCGACGCGGCGCACGCGAGAATCTTGGTCGTGTGCTTCACAGGCCTGCCTCGATCAGGGAAAGGTGCCGAACGAACCGCGTGAGGTACGAACGACCGGGATTGGGATTCGCGCTGTGGTAGTAGGCGATCGCCTTCGCGACCGAGTCGGTTCGCGCAAAGTTCTCGGTGAGGATCGCTTCGGCTACCGCAACGTTGGACGCGGGTGCGAGGGCGTCCCACGCCGACGCGAAGCGCTTGCCGTGATACCGCCAGTTCACCTGCATGAGGCCGACATCGAAATCCGTTCGCCCGCGAGCGAGCAGCGCCTCGACCGCCTTGTAGGCTTCCTCGCGTGACTCGAAGAAGAAGCCCTGACCCGCGACGTTCAACGTCCACGGCCACGCGCGGCCACGGTAGTTCGATTCGTTCAGCGCGATACCGGCGAGGATCTTCGGATCGACGTTGGTGTGCAGCAGCTCGAACGGCACGACAGCCCGGGAGCACGCCCATCCACCTCGCCGCTCGGCGAGCGCAGCTTGGGCGCCGTCATCCAGCACGAGTGGCTGCAGCCAGCCCCGGTCGATGAACAGGTCGTCGAGGGCGACGTCACGCCCGTCGATCGAGACCGTGATACCGGCTTCACGTGAGCTGCGCACGGTCTGGCCAATCAGCGGCGACGCCCACTCGATGAAAGCGTCGAGGCCGCAGTAATAGACCGGCTTGCCCGGCAGCATCGCGACCTGGCGCGTCGCGCCGTCTTGAATCACGATGCTCACCGGGCTGATCACCCGCGCGATCACGGCCGACTGAGCATAGGTGCTCGCCAACGCGATCGCCGCAAAGAGAACCATGCGCTTGATCATCGCGCCCCCCGGTACGGCTCGAGCACCATGTCGCGATTGATCTTCATCATGAAGTGCCGTTCACCCGGCTTCGAGGTGATGGTCGGTGGGATGTTTTTGTAGCGGTCGAGCACCGACTGCGCCGTTTGCGCCGCGATCTGACCAGCCGTGCCGCCTACTTGAGTGACACCAAGCGGGCCCGTCGTCGTGCTCTGATCGCTATTGCTGAACGTGCGAACCAGAATCGCCGTCAAGAACGAGGTCGAGTAGATCTTCAGGAAGTGGTTGTTCACGTCACCACTGAAGCCGGCCGTGCCATCACCGTTAGCACCTTGCGCGCCGTACAGCGGGACGTGTTTGCCGTTCGGCAGACGCATCTCCGCGCCGGCGACGAGAATGGACTCCTGCCCCGGCTGAATGTCCGAGCTGTAGGGCGCAACGATCGTGGTGCCCCACGGAATCACCAGGCAACGCCCATCGCCATTGTTTGCGTACACGTCGCTTTCGACGATCAGCGATGCGGTGCCGGGACGATCCGAGTTGAGCGCCTCGTTCGAGAGAACCGGGATCTTCGCCGGCGGCGACAGCGTGCAGCCGTGCGACTGGCCAACAAAGCCGGTTCGCGCAAAGTCTTTGTCGCCCTCGCTCAGCTGCGCGACGTCGCGCATGAACGCGTTGTCGCGCTGTAGAGTCGTCACCGGTCCGGCAGCCTGGCCGCCGCGCAAAGCAAGTGCAGCAGCCTGCGCCATCGCTTCTTTCGTTGCTGCGTCTTGAGCGGCCGCCTGCTGGAGCAGCATCTGTTGCGGCGAGATGATGCCGTTCGGCAGTTGCGGCTGCTGCGGCTGGGCGTCCTTCACCTTGACACCCGGGCGGAAGATCGGCGAGACATAGATCGTGTCCTGGTCATTCGCCGCTTTGAGCTCGCCGGTGCTTACGCTCGGCAGGACCGCGTCCGCCGACAAGGTCGGCTTCTTCGAATTCGTGGCAGCAGCGGCGCTTGCGGCCGCTGCTGCTTCCGCAGCGCGCCGACGGGCTTCGGCCTGTTGTTGCTCGATGATCTTGTCGACGTCAGCTTTGTCGGCGTTGCTTTTGTCGACCGCTTCGGCCGCTCGTTCACGCTTTGCCTTCAGCGCTTCTGCCTCTGCCTTGTTGGCTTCGAGCGTCTGCGTGTAGAAGCCCAGCGAGCCGATTGCAACGGCGGCAATCGCGCCGATGGCAATCATGACGTTGCGCGGCACCTTGCCCTTGAACAAGGCTTTCTCTTCCGGGCTGCTCGGGTCGATCTGTTTTGCCATGCCGACCTCAGAACCCGAACAAACCGCGGCGGCCGCGCGTGATCGTGACTTCCTCGCCCGGTCGCGTGAGCTTCACTTCATCTGCCAATCGCTGGATGACGATGTACGGGCCGCGGCGGATAAAGTTCGGGCTGACGATGTCGCCGCCGTCCTTGATGGTCGGCACGGCGAACGGCGTGCGCGGCGGCATCCTGATCCAGATGAACGTACCATCGTCGAAAACCGTCTCCGGTTTGAGCGAGCTCGTGCCGGACACGGTGTATTCAAAGTTCAGCTTGTCGGGCGGAACGCCAATCGGCCCGGAATCGGATTGACCAGCATGGTCCGCATCGCGGTCGTCGTCGGGAGCGTTTCCGCGCGTTCGCACCTTCGCCATCAGCGAATTCGGGTAGTTGAAGCGCACGTTCTGGTAGAACAACCCGCCAAGCGGCGACGAGACGAGCGTCAGCTCGTACTCGCGCTTGTTCGTGCTCAGGTGCAGCGTGTTGACGAGGCCGGGCCTCGTCGGCTTGACGTACACGTGGTTTGCACCGTCCGTGTCGATGACCCATTGCACCGAGTCACCCATTGCCGGCTCGCTGATCAGGCTCTCGCCGCGCTCCAGTTCAATCGTCGTGAGTTTCAGCGGTGCCGTCATCACGCGGTAGATTTGGTCGCGGCTATACGGGAACACCGCCATGCGTGCGTCGCCGGGCATCGTGATGGGATCGGCGCCAGAGTTGTACGGGTTCACCGGGCTCATCGCGTCGCCGATGATGCTGCCGACATCAAACCCCGGGATCGGCGAGACAGGACTCGCGGCAGTCTTTGCGGCGAACGCATTGGCCGACGCCACGATCAACGCGAGCGCGCCCCAAGTCAGGAGGGAACGGGGTCGTTTCATGCGCCGGTTTTTTGGAGAGTGAAGAACGGGTAATAGAGACCGTACGGATTCGTGCCGAGTACGTCCTCTGCGGTCGGAGGAATGATCTGGTAGCGCATCGTCAGCGCGAAGCGGACATCGATGGGCTTGTCGGTGGGCGATTGCCGGGTCGAGGTCGTAAATTCGACGACGACGGTTGAATCCTCCAGCAGCGAGACGTTGGTGACCTTCGGCTCGCGGACCAGCTTCGGATTGGTCGTGATCTGGTCGAACGGCTTGTCCTCGCTGATCCACGACGCGAACTGGTTCTTCGCGTTGCCGACCATCTTGGCTTTGACGGCGTTGATGTTCTTGGCGAGGCGTGAAGTTCGAATGTCGTCGGTGAGGACCGGCTCGATCGTGAACCAGTGCTCGACATCCTGTTTGATCGCCGTACGTTTCGCCTGGTCATCCGGGTTGTACGCGGCCAGTTGCTTGACCAGCGGATTACCGCCGGCATCTGACGAGACACCATAGGCCCGCACAACCGACGGCGGCGGTTGCCGCGTGTACACCGCTCCACCTGCGATGATCGCGAGGACGAAGCAGAAGGTCTTCCAGTGATTGGCTTCGATCCGCAGACGCGTCCCCTGGTCGAAGATGATCTTTTCGGGATCCTCGTTCGAGTAGTGGCCGGGCGCCGGCGACAGGGCGACCTGCTTCTTGCTACGGGGAAAAAGTCTGGGGAGTCGCATCACGGAGTTCCAATTGGGACGGATCAATTGGAACAGGCGAGGCGACAACGGCACTTGGGAAAAGGACCGTGATTTCAGGGGCCTTTTCGAGACGCCGAGAATCGCTGGCCATCGGTGCGACTGCGCGCAACCGGTTGAGGGGCGTACGGCAAAAAGCCCCACGAAAATCGTGAGCTTTTGGGTCTTGCGTTTACGACTACATCGATAGAATTAGTGCGCCATCGTTGCACGCGTTGCACGCAGCACTCTGGTGGTGACGAGACGGCAGTCATTCGCAAATCATTGTTTTCGCACGATTCTCGACCCAGTCCGCGTTCGAGGAATCCTGATGCACCCCTCAACCGGTTGAAGGGCATTTTTCAGAAACAACAACAATTGACGATCAACGATCGTCGACTCCTATGACCTGTTCCAATTCGTGTAATAGTTCGGCCGCTGAGAAAACAGGCATCCCGCGAGATCGCTTAGCCGCGATCGCGCGACATGAGGATCTCCGCGGGGCTGGCTCTCCACCCGTTGCGCTGGGCACGTTCTATCGGGAGCAGTTGGATCGGCAGCTTTGGCCGAGTCAAGCAACGATGGCCGCGGACTTCAACGTGTCGAAGGCCATTGTCACACGGTCTATCCATGCCTCGTTGCTTCCGCCCGAAGTGATCGCCTGTTTCGGCGGACCATGTCAAGTCTCATACCGGGCAGCAGAAATCGCTACGAAGTTGATTCGGGAAGTTGGTAAGGACCTTGTCACGCGAAGAGCTCTAACGGTGCCGGCCAACATTGCTCCATCGAAAGTGATATCGATACTGTCTACGGGCGTCGTCCACGCCGGGGACAGTGTCGAACTTCGATTGTCGCTAGGTGCAAACGGCAGGCATCTCAGAATCGATGCGCCTCATATCAACCTCGTGGTTCCCCATCTTCCCCTACTGCAAGATCTGCTGAACGCTCTCCTTCTCTCGGTCCTTCCGCGCAGCCGCTGACGGTATTTGCCGATCAGGTGACAGATTCCGACCTCGAAGGAGTTGCCAGACGATCGGTGACATTATCCGACCTAGTGCTTTCGGCAAACTGCCAGAACGAAATAAGTCGCCGCAGCGCAATAGTGACTGTTTCCGACCTAAGGCCTATCGAGAGGTGACATTTTCCGACCCGTGGCTACAGTCCCTAAAGGTGACGGATTCCGACCTGCTGGCTTACCGCGAATAGTGACATATTCCGACCTTCTGACTCTAGGCCTCAAAAGTGACGTTTTCCGACCCGGCACGCCGTCCCAAAAGGTGACGTCATCCGACCTGCACGCAGGACTGGTGGTGACAAATTCCGACCCGTTTGGTGTTTTGAGAAGTGACATATTTCGACCTGAGGCCGAAGCTCTTCTCTTTCGCACGCTGGCATTTCGCGCCAACAGTGACGTTTTCCGACCCAAGGCCGGGTCCTTTCTATGACTTCTTCCGACCTGCAGCGATGGTTTCTCCGACGATGAACCACCCAGGGTCAGTGGACTGGTCCTCATAGTTTGCAGTAACGGTGACGTTTTCCGACCCGGCAGTTCGACCCGTCACTGGCACGGGCACCTATTCGGTCAAAGGTGAGTGAGTACTTAGTACCTCTCGGCTAGTGAGGTCGGAAAGCGTCACCTTTTGCGCTGGCAAACCCGTCTTTACGGGCAATCGGATGCGGACTGGAGGTCCTGCAGGCGCATTGAGGTCGGGAAATGTCACTTTTCAGTGGTCCGGCGTGCGCTGGAGGTCGGTATGGGGGTGGGTTTTGTTGTATAGAAGCAACTTTCAAACGGTGCTTTTTGTAAGACAGTTTGTAGAACCGTTTGTAAAACCTTTTGTAAACGCTGTGCTCCGTCGCGCAGAGCCGTGTCAGCTAAGGCTCTGCGGGACCTCACAGTCGAGAAACTGTGACGTTTACCGACCTGCCGGTGACGCAATCCGACCCTAAGTAGACACAAAGCGGGCCGGTGGTGACAAATTTCGACCGTTATCCACAACGGTGACTTGCACCCTGAGCATGTCACCTTATAATTGTGACACTCCCCGCTGAAGGTCACCTTTGTGAACAAAAAGGCAAAAAACCAGTCCGAGCCCGCTCAGGTCGAGATCGTTGAACTCGAACCTCTCCAGATCGAGCCATTGGACGAACCTCCTCTGGATGGTGATGGCCGAGTGCGGGGGACTGTTGCCATGAGCCGAGCGCTGGTCAATGCCCAGCAAGGCCTGACCCTCAACGAGAAGCGAGTCATGATGGCGGCGCTGCGATGCATAGACAGCAAGAAGTCGCCGTACTTGCATGGTAAGGGTAACGGCTATGTGAGTGTTCGTGTTCGAGCCGACGAGTTCGCCGCCCTTGCAGCACTTGCTCCGCGGTCCGGCGAGAAACAGGCAACCGCTGCGTACGAGGGACTGAAGGAAGGCTGTGCGAGTCTTCAAAAGCGTCAATTGACGTATATGGATGGCCCGAGGAAGGTGGTACTGAATTGGGTGTGGAAGGCGGTTTATCACGAACGAGAAGGATGGGCAGAAGTTTCCTTCTCTCCGGATTTAACGCCCCATATCTTCATGTTGCAGCGGCGTTTCGTCTCGTATCAACTTGAGTTTGCCCGAGGGCTACAGTCACTTTACTCGTGGCGGCTCCTCGAACTGTTGATGCGAGAGCGGGATCGGGGCAGGCTTCTGATCACGTTGGAAGACTTCCGGCACGTGCTTGAAATCCCGGCGACGTACCGCTTTGCCGACATCAAGCGTCGGGTGATTGAAACCGCTGTGAACGAGCTGAACGCAAAGGCGGATCTTGTAATTTCCTGGACACCGGTGAAGCTCGGCCGCGCTGTGAATTCGCTCGATTTCAAGTTTATCCAGAACCCGCAAAGCCGCCTAGCGCTGGACGGCGAGTTGCCCTTTGAAGAATCAAGTGTAGCGGCAACTGCCGGAAGCTGAAGCGCGACGGTCTCGCAGTAGTTCCGTCGCGCTACATTGCTTGTAGTACGGCACGGGATGAATGCCACTCTAGCTGTGTTGCCTACCCGGTGGACATATACCTGGGTGTCGCACATCCCTACTTCAGTTGGTGGCCGTCTTCGGCAAGGAGCTTTTTGAAGGCCGCAACGTATGCCTCGGCTTTTTCGGCCGAACCTAGAGCGAGGTCCAGACGGACCTTCCCGTCGCCCCATTCCTTGATCGCACCGATCTCGGCCCCTTCAACAGTTGACACCTTGTACTGTCGCGAAAGGGACTTCCGTGGGGCCCGGCCATTCTCGAGACTTTCGCGTATAGCCTTCACCTTCTGAAACGGCAATTCCTCGTCACGAATGCGCTCGGCAAATGCCAAGGTGCGCTTCTCGTCCGATGCCTTGAGGAACAGGGTGAGCTCGTAGCTAGTTGATAGGCCGAATTGTTTGGGATGCGAACCGATCACGTCCAGGACTGACTGCGGCAGATCCAGAAGCGCGAGAATTTTGCTGACCTTGGATTTGCCCTCCTCCACCAAGACCGCCAGCTCGTCATTCGATTTTGCATGACCCTGATCGAGAAGTTTCTTGTACCCGAGTGCAACGTCCAAAATTGTTTCCTGCTCGCGCTCGTTGTTTGCGGCTCGAGCAAGGCGGTAGAAATCTATCGGGTCCAGGCCTTCGAGAAGCTTCACATCCAACGTCTCGGAGCGATTCCGGAGCGCACCAAGCTTTCGGAACTGGCCGTCGATCAAGATTGCGCGATCCGGAAAGTCGGGGTGGCGTCCGGCAAGCACAGGGACGAGTTGGCCGTCTCGGGCCATTGAGGCTGCGCGCGCGGCGATGAGCTCTTCTTTGTAGATAGTGCGACTGTTGAGCGGGTTATCGTCGATATGGCTTATTGGCATTGTTATATACCGCGCCTGCACCTTCCCTGCTTGCTCCAGGCTTGCCAAATACGCTTCTGCAGCCGATCTTGTCGGGGCAGCGACATTCTCATTGGGCTGATCCAATAGGCTGCTTCGGCCGCTCAATGCTTCATCAACGCGGTCGAATCTCGAAGGTGTCGCCGTCTCTCGCATTGTCTGGTCGCGCTTTACACCGGCATTAAGCGCCGCAGAGAAGTCCTTCTTGCTCATGCACGCACCTCCAGAACTTCAAGAATTTCGTCGACAAGATCATTCAGCTCTTTGTGGGCGGCCTTGGCCGAGCGGAGTTGAAGGACAGTAGCGCCAGATACCTCTGCTTCCTTGTACGCGGTGCGGAAGCCGAGCTTCGTTTTCAGCATGGGAAGCTCATCGTCTCCTGCTGCAGCTTCAAAGATCTGCTTCACAATCGTGACGTTCTGGTTCATGTTTGCGAATGAACGAAGCTTGAGATCCGGGTTGCGAATCTGCGCCTCCATACCTAATTTTTTTGCCTCTTGAACCGCCCAGAGGTTGCCGCCCGATGCTGCGATGGGAATCAGTCCCAGATCGGAAATAAGAAGGGCAACAGAGGGCGCTGCCGATTTAATGGCAGGTGGACAGTCGATGACAATAAAATCATAGTCATTCACGTACTTTGCAATCTCCCGATCCGGCCTGGGACTTAGCGCCAGGTTCGAAATAGCTGCCGGGTACGGTCGATCATCTGGGGCCGCGCCGACTGAGAGTGTCGCGGTGCCCTGCTCGTCCAAGTCGACGAGCATGGTTCGGTAGCCTCGCAGGCCGAAGGCACCCGCGATATTGGTCGAGGTCGTTGTTTTCCCCGACCCTCCTTTCTGGTTGAAGACGGCAATGATTTTCGCGGCCATGCGTTCTCCTTATGCACTCGGTGCTCGAACAGGAGCAGTTTCTACGTAGAAACTGCTCGCCAAGCGAACTGCCAGGGATATTAGGATGCCACCCGAAAAACATCAAGAAAAAACAACACGATTATGGGAAATTCTAGGCTCCGGTGCGACACATCAACCGAAACTTGTAGAGTGGCGTACTTCCCAGGAGTAGTTTCTACGTAGAAACTGGGGTATTGCCAGCAGCACCTTTGGCGGCTTAACGGTGCGGTGGACGGGACGCGAATCGAACGCAAACGGGGCAATTGCCATTCTCTTGTGCGACCTCTTTGAATCGTGCGCAGTTTTTGGCCTTACGTCCTAGCGCCGCAGTGGCCAGTTTCTACGTAGAAACTGCCGTCGCGTACTGCGGGCTCGAAGGCAACTTTTTGCGGTCGGTACCGGTCGGAGCGGCGCTCGGAGAGTTCTTTTTGGATGCTCAGAAGACGTTCAGTTTCTATATTGAAACTGACTCGTCCAAGCAATTGCAGACGTCGGGATCAATCTTCAACGCGCGCGTACTGAGCGTGACGCCGGATGTTCGCAGATCTAGTTTCTATATTGAAACTGCGGTCGATGCCGTCGGTGATGCCCCTCGGAGACTTCTAACCTGATGCTCGCGGGGGGGGCGTTCAGTTTCTACATGGAAACTGATCGGGCTAAGCAGTTACAGACATTGATCAACCGACAAAGCTCGCATGCTGAGCGTGATAGTGAATGCTGGCAGATCCAGTTTCTACGTTGAAACTGCGACCAGCTTGCACGACGGAAGCAATCACGAACCGTTTCGCCGGCGGAGACGATGGAACGCCGACTGATATCTCGTCGTTATCGGATTGTGGGATCCAAAGCTTCGATTTTTTTCTTATATACTGACTGTCCGCTACGCGCCCGCGGATGGTCGCAGCGTACACTCCGTCGCAATGTCCAGGATAATCTGCGGGATCATTGGCCTGTAAGGACGGAAGTCGTAGATCATCTGGTAGATCGATAACTCCCACGGAGTTAACTCCGACTTAATCTAGGAGAAGTCAGAGGTGGGTCGTCATCGCCACCGTTGATGATGTTTCGTCGGACACGTTCAGACTGGCGGTCAAAACAGCAATGTTGGCGTCGCAGATACTTCCGATTCTAGGGCGATTCGCCATCAATCGATTTTGATGACCCGAGCCGCGCTAAGCTGTAGCTAATCTAAGGAAGGTCTCGGCCTCTCGGTATTGGCGGCCAAGCTCCGCAGTCGCGTAGATCGATGTGGTGTCGAGCGAATCGTGACCGGCAAAATTTCGGGCGCTCTCGAGACTCATGCCATTGGCCAGCGCATGCGACACGAACGTGTGTCGCAGCGAGTGCGGACTGGCTGCGCTGAAAGCGCGTGCGTGTGGCGAGTCCTCACGCAGTGCCTCGGCAGTTGCCATCGCGAAAAACTGCCTAACCGCCTTATAAAGTTGAATCGGATGGATCGGTCCGGTTTGCCGCGCGCGTACCGCGAGCTCAGGCGCCGGATCGGTTTTGCTGGCCTTCGCCGCGCGCCGGATTTTGCCGATCTCGGCATTCGACAGCAGCGCCGGGATCAACGGAGTGGTGGCAGGGCAGGCGAGGGGGGCGCGCGGCAGGCCGCGGGATTCCAGATAGTCGCCCATCAAGTCCAACACCGCCGGCACCAGCGGCACGAAGCGTTCCTTTGCGCGCTTGCCGACCACGCGCAGCAACCGGATCGTCCCCAATTCCGGCCCGGCGTAGCGCTCCTGCACATCGTCCGTGAAGGCGCCGCATAACTCGGCGCGTCGCAGCCCCGTGCTGTACGCGAAGCTCAGCGCGAAGCGCCAGGCATCGGATGTCAAGCCGCGCTCGATCTGCAAGCGCGACTTCGCGGCCACGCGTCGTTCGTTGCCGGCGGCGTCGTGCGTCGACCCGGTGAACACGCGAACCTTCGCGAACGCGTTGTGATCCAGGTACTGCGCGTCGACCAGCTCACCGAAGAATTTCTTGAGCGCGGACAGCGCGTCCTGCCGGCTCTTGACCGATAACGGCCCGCGGAACGGCCTCCAGCCCAGATCACCGCGATGCGCGGTGCCCGTCATGACCCATTGGCTCGCAGGCTGCGGATCGGTCAGGAAGCCGTTGATGTAGTCGCGCGCATCGTCCGTGTCGAGGCTCGACAGCGCCTTGCGCTTCACGAAGATCGACCAGAGCAGCAGCCGCTCGGCTTCGGTGCGATAGCGCTGGCGCGTATGCGGGTTTTCGTAGTCGGCGAGCCAGAATTCGATCGCCTCGCGGTCGTTGTTGGCGCAGCTGTTGTTCTTGACCAGATTGCGGTGGATGCCGTGCGAACCGTCCATCTCGGGCGGCAGCAAGAAGCGCTCGAGCGGCACGATCGCGGTGGCGGGACCGGCCGCGGCGAGCCGCGGGGCGGGCAGTGTGGATTCTGACGGGTGGGTGTGCACGCCCGGGCCCAGCTGCCGGCCGGCGACGTCGCCGTGGTGGGCGAGCCACGCGGTGATGCGGCGCGTGCCGACTTCGCCCGAGAGCGGCACGCGTCCGTGCAGAGAAGTAAAAGTAGAGGCTCGTTCCTTAGGCCGCATATTGACCTAGTACGACCTGGCGCGACTGCGCCGTTGCTTTCGCTTCGGGTCGGCCAGAAGCGAATGTCGAAGATCTCGTAGGTCTGAAAGGAATCGCTGAAACCTTGCGGTAAGCGCGAGCTGCGTCTCGCCGTCGTGAAACAATCGGTGTGCAATCGAGAATCTTGCGGGATCGCCGTACGGCATGGCGTAGGGCGGGTTTAGGAGGTGATTTTCCGAGGATGTTTCACGGAGGGGCGCGTTTTGAAAGGCCAAAACAAGTCCAAATCGTCGCGGCGTCCGCACCACAGCCCAGGTCAAGAGAAATGTATCAACCACTATGTAATTTGTAGTGGTTGCCATCGTCGCCCAAATGCTCGCCTCGCTTTTGTACTGCAACTGGAACATTGACCGGAGTCGCCATGATCCCACCATGTTTCAGAAGGGCGGTCAATGCCGGTCGTCCGTTCGGGACTCATCGGTTCGATGTCTTCGGCCCGAAGGTGGCCCGTCCGCTGACGCTCTACGGCTGGAACGCCCTTCATCTCTGGCTGCGCCGGGAGGCAGACCCGTGCGTGATTACATATTGCGAGCGGCCGATTCATATTCCCAGGGCACGTCCGATGCGCCTGGTGGACTTCTGGGTGCGAGAGCAGGCGGCGGAGCGCCTATTGGTGGTGCCGCGCCCAGCGGAAGCGGCGGCAGACGCTCAAGGGGCTCGGCTCTTCCCAGCCTTCGAGACGTGGAGCCAGGTGCAGTCGATGGCGTTGCGAATGCTGCGCCCAAGCGAACTCGACGATCCCGAGTTGCTGCGCCGAAATCGGCTTACGATGCTTCGCCATGTCGCGGCGGCTATGCCGGTTGGGCGGGGACGTCTTCGCGCCCGACGTCTTGGAGGCTTGTCGAAACAGTTTGACGCTTGCCGAGCTCGAGCAACGCTTCGCCCCGCTCGACCCGTCAGTCCTGCGTGCGGCGGCATTCGGGCTCGTGCTCGGTGGCGCCTTGCAATGCCCGACGCTTGCGACACTGCCTGTGGGGCTCAACAGTACCTTGGTGGCGACATGAGATCGATCGCATTCGGTGCGCTGCATTTCGACCGTCGCTCCATTCCGGCGGACTTGAGCGATATCGCCGGTTGGCCGCATGCCGACGAGAATGCCCTGTCGGAGCAGGCCCGGGAGCAGTTGGAGAAGCGTCTGCAGGCGATGACGCTGTTCGTCGACGGACAGACGCCTTTGCGCGAGATCACGCGGCAGACCGGTGTTGGCTTCGACGATCTATATCGTATGTTCGAGCGCTGCGTCGCGCCGCACGACGATGGCCGCATATTCGGGTGCCGCGCGTTGATCCCGTATAAGCACACCCGTGCATAGAAGCGGTGTGCGCCCGTAACCGGCTTCGACCAGCCAGCCGAACAGGCTGTCGAGGATCAGTACGGCCTGCTTGACGCTGACCGGATCGAGCGGGCGGGCAAACGGTCGCCAGCGCGGGTCGCGTAGCGGGCGCCATTCTCCGTCATCCAGATCCGGCTCAGCTGGGGATCGCCCAGGAACCCCCGGTAGCGCGTCAGATCCTCGAGCGTGAGCGAGCGGGTCGGTTTGAGCTCGGCGATCACAGTCCAGATCGGGTGACGCCGGTCGGGCGCGGCCAGGAACGCCCGAAACGCGCGCAGATCGTCTTGTGTGGTCGCGCCCGGTCCCGCGAGCGCGTCGGCCAGAGCCCACAGCGGCCGCCGCTCGGCTTCCGTGCGGTAGTTCGCGTGCGTGGTCGGGCGATCGAGACGTCCACTCCTCCGATCGAGGCGCCGGCGCGGCGCCCGACGCTGCATCGGACGCCAGCTTGGCCGCCGAGATCGAATGCCTGAGGGCCGCCTATCCGAAGACGCGCGAGCTGTACCGTGAGGTCTGTGCGCTGCTGTTCTTCCGCTTCGGGCAGGCGCCGACCGCGAACCGCCTGTATCAGTTGGTGCGCAAAGGCAGAATGGGCATGCCCACCGAAGTGGTGGCCGAGTTCTGGGTCTCCCTGCGTGAAAAGTGCCGGGTACGGATCGAGCGGCCGGACCTGCCCCGGGATCTGCAGGCGGCCGCAGGCGAACTCGTCGCGGCGCTGTCGGACAAGTAGAACACGGCAGCCGACGCCGCGCTGGACGTGGTGCGCCGCGAGCTTGCCGACGAGCGCGAGGCCGGCCGAGAGGCGATCGCCCTCGCGCGCGAGGCGACGCTCGCTGGGCGAGAAGTCGACCTGGTCGCTGCGCAGGCGCGGATCCAGGAACTGGGCCAGGCGCTCGCGGGCAGTGAGGCGTCGCGCCGCGCGCTCGAGGGTGAGGTCCTGCGTCTGCAGGCAGAAATTCGCCAACGCGACGCCGCGCTGGTCCAGGCTCGAGCGGACTTCGCGCGGGAGTTGGAGAAGCTGCGCGAGGCGGCGCAGCGCTCGGAAGCGCGTTTGCTGGCGGCCGAGAAGCGTGCCCTGTTGGAGATCGAGCGCGAACGCGCAACGGCCGCGTGATTGCAAAAAGAGCTCGATGCCGTGACACGCCGGGTCGAACAGCGCGACGAGCAGCATCGGGCCGAAGCGAGGGCTTGCGCACCCAACTCGGCGAAGCGCGTCATCAAGTCGGTGCCTTGCAGGGGCGGCTCGAGGCCGTCGAGGCGAGCCGCGTCGCAGACACCCTCGAAATCAACACCCTTCGGCGGCAGCTTTCCGCCGCGCTAGTGCCGGCCGCCGAGGCCACCACGAAGCCGCATCGCGAAACTCGCGGTGGCGCTGCGCACGCCGCGTCGCGCCAAGGGATTGGGGGCGTGAAACTGTGCGACCGCCGAGGCAGCTGAGTAACCGCTTGCGGCCGAAATGCGATGCGCCGGGTGCTCGGCAATCGGGCGCCTGCAGCCGAGGACGACAGTACGCAGCTGCGCACGTGCTGGAGGTCACGGCGAGTCTCCACTGTCGGGCGAATAATTTTACAATCTCGGTGCCCGAATCGTGCCGCTGGCGCCGGGGACTTTAATATTGCGGCGGCCAACAGCTCAAAGACCAATCCTTGCTCGAATGCGAAGTACTAGAAATGTAACCAAAATTGTGACTGCGGAGCACTGGCTATATCCGTTGCCGTTCTGGGCGCGGCAGGTCGACGATGACGACAAGATTCCGACATTCCTCGTGTTCCAAGGTGGTGGAGCGAAGGGCATCGTCCACGTCGGGGCCCTGACAGCGATTGAAGACGAAAAGTTGTCCATTCATGGTGTAGCGGGAACCTCTGCAGGGGCGATGGTGGCCGCGCTCGTAGCGGCTGGCTATAAGGGTCGTGAGTTGTTCGACGCGGACACGGAAACGCATATTCTCGGCGCGCTCGGTCCAAAGCTCGGTTTCACTAAAGCCATCGATTTTTTCGGCTGGGGTCCGTGGCAGCTGTTGCGGTTTTGCCGTATGGTCGCCCCTCGCTTCATTGCCTTCGTTGTTGGCGCGTTCGCCCTTGCGTTTGCTGCACTTTCGTTTCTCGACGGTTCCCACCCCGACATTGCCAAGGTAATCGGTGTTGTATTGTGTTTGGCCGCCGTGGGACTGGGTTACTGGTTGTCGACGGGCATCACCACAGTAAGACGCGTCCGAGATTTCATTGAGCATGCGCTCGAGCGTAAACTGCGAGCCAAACTTGGCGACGCAAACCTGAGCGGATCGCGTGGAATAACCTTTCGACACTTGGCACAGGCCGGAGGCTTTCCGCTAAGCATCGTGGCAACGAACGTGACGGATAAATGTGGCGAGGTCTTTTCCTTTGAAAGAACGCCCGAGGTTCGGGTGGCTGATGCGGTTGCTGCTTCGATTTGTCTGCCGGGTGTTTTTCGGCCGTGGCGCTTCTCTTGCACCCGCCGCACCGGTATCGATGCGGATACGAAGGAACGGCGGTTCCTTGACGGTGGTTTCATCTCGAATCTTCCTGTTTGGACTTTGGATGCGGCGCGCGAGCTCGTTGACGATAGCGTGACGATCGCATTTGGCATCGTCCCCGACAAGCCCTTTGAACAGTCGCCGCGAGAGGGGCATTGGCTCGGTGCGATCGGTTCTTCTGTCATCGCTGGAACGATGGAATTGGATATGCGAGGGGTAGAGAACGTTGTACATGTGCCGATCGCGTGTAAGCTCAAGTTGCTTGACTTTGATGCCGGCGTAGCCAAGTTTCGTGACGCGGTTGCGCAATCGCGGGTTGCAGTTCGTGAACGGCTGAGGGAAGACTTAACCGTTTATCCGTCGCTCATGGATGAGGCCTGCGACGACATTTGTGGTGAAGTGAAGGATATGATCGCTGCGACGACGCAGATCTGGGCATCACAGGCGGGGTTCAAGGTGAAGGCGGCACTGGCCCTTCAGCCTCGAGGTCACTACGACGGTCTCGCGGTTCCGTATGGATGCGGGTTTGAGGCGCCGCCCGACCCCGACGGATATGTATCTGACGCGTGGCAAACGGGTCAATACGCCTTCGTCAATCTACCTAGCGACGGTGAATGGGCGGGGTCGTTCTGGCGTTTGACGGCGCCATGTTCACGGCGGCGCAACGGGGGTGAGCTTCCTCGGATCAACGGGCGGCTCGAGCGGCCTCTGGTGATTGTCGTCGAATTTGCATTAGATCTGCAGCCCAGTGCGGACCCGACGTCGCCCGCGTTCGCCGCCTTCGTTGGTAGCTTGAACGGGACCGTGCTACAGTATGTCAACGAAAGTGGCCTTTATGACGCCGTCCAGCGGAGCACTTCCTCACCATGGCACTAAATAAATTTGGCATCTACCGTATCGGCAAGCGAGCTTCGGCCGGCGAGGCGATTGGAAAGGTGTCCGTCGACCCGGGCGCAATGGTGACACGGTCCTGGCAAGTGAAGATTGCCGAAATTCCGGTGAAAATCGTCGGAACGGCCGCTCTTCCCGACGCACCCGTCGTGAAAGGGTACGGGCTCTACAAGTCTTCCGGATTCCGGGCAGCGAAGCTTAGGTCGAAAGTGGATCAGGCACTTCGTGAGTCCGATCAGGCCCGCGAAGAGGCGAAAAGCTCGGGCGACATGGTGGTTATCGCCAGCTGATTGTTGCATCGAACAACGACGAAAAAAGGGCGCGATGGCGCCCTTTTTCGTTTCGCTTGGTCGTTGATTCGTCAAGAGAAAGACCGGGTCCAACGGCGGAGCGCTCGCTGTCTATTTCGACGCGGAATAGCATAAGCGCGGTTGCTTTTACTTCCCCAGCGCCGCTACTTTCTCTTCATCGCACGCCAGTGATAGCACCCGCACCGGCCCGAGAATTGTGTGAGCGCTGGCCGGGCGGAAAACGTTCGCGATTGCTCTTGGCGAGCGTGGCTGCGACAGGTGTAAGCCGGAGTTCATTGGTGGGCTGCCCGCCGCAGGCAGTGGTGGGGCGGAGGCCAGCGATTTGCGTGTGTGCAGTGGGATGAGGTAGGGTGCAGCTTTGACTTTGTTGCCGAGGCGGTTCATGAACAAGCAGGAACTCATTGACGCGGTCGCAGCGGGCGCGGGCGTCAGCAAAACCGACGCGAGCAAAACCGTCGAGGCGGTCCTGGACGCGATCACGGACGCGGTGAGTCGCGGCGAATCGGTACAGCTGATCGGTTTCGGCGCGTTTTCGCAGGGGCAGCGCGCTGCCCGCACGGGACGTAATCCGACGACGGGCGCGGAGATTGCCATCCCGGCCGCGAATACTGTGAAGTTCACCGCCGGCAAGGCGTTCAAAGACGTGGTGAACGCACTGTGACGCAGCGCGAGGTCGGGCAGGCCGCTTATGCGGGACTGCACCGTGAAATTGCTGATGTAGTCGCGTCGGCGCGCACGGTGAACGCCCTGATGACGGCGACATATTGGGAGATCGGGCGACGAATCGTCGAGTTCGAGCAGGGCGGGGAGGGACGGGCCGCGTATGGCGAGGCGGTGATCCGCCGTTTGGGCGCCGATCTGTCAGAGCGATTCGGTCGCGGCTTCGGATGGCGCAATCTCGCACAGATGCGCGCCTTTACTTGACGTGGCCTGCGGATCGGATTGTGCAGACACTGTCTGCACAATCCACGCACGCCCGGATTGTCGCGACAGCGTCTGCAAAATCAACCAAGGCGGCGGTGAAGGCGCCGCCGGGCGTGGCGTTTGAGCTAAATTCTATCGCTCAGGCTTTTCCGTTGCCCTGGTCCGCCTACGTTCGCCTCCTCGCGGTGAAAGCGCAAGCTGCTCGCGACTTTTACGAGGCTGAAGCGTTGCGTGAGGGCTGGTCTGTGCGGCAGCTTGACCGTCAGATCAGTAGTCAGCTCTATGAGCGGCTGGTGCTGCCACGCAACAAGGCGTCCTTGCTCGGAAAGGCGGCTGTAGCGCAACCCGGCGATCTTCTCTCGCCTGAGGAAGCGATCCGCAATCCGTTTGTCCTCGAATTTCTTGACATGAAGGACGAATATTCGGAGTCGGATCTCGAAGCGGCTTTGATCCAGCACTTGGCGGACTTTCTCCTCGAGCTCGGTGATGACTTTGCGTTCATAGGTCGGCAGCGGCGTTTACGGATCGATGACGCTTGGTTTCGAGTCGATCTCGTGTTTTTTTCGCCGGCGCTTGCGATGCCTGCTCATTATCGATTTGAAGGTCGGGCCCTTCAGCTATGCTGACGCGGGGCAGATGCATCTCTACCTCAACTACGCGCGTGAACATTGGATGAAGCCCGGCGAAAACCCTCCGGTTGGCTTGATTGTGTGTGCTGAAAAAGGCGCGGCCGAGGCGCATTACGCACTCGACAACTTACCGAACAAGATACTCGCAGCGGAGTATCAGACGGTCCTCCCGGATGAGGCCACGTTCGCGCGAGAATTGGAACGTACCAGGATCGAACTGGAGCGCCGGGGCCGCAAGGCGTGACTTCCCGTCCGAGGTTCCGAGGTGCTTAAACACGCGCGGATGGGCGAATACGATGAAGCGGTCGCCCGGTAAAATTTGACGTTGCTGGCACGGCAATCAAGCTATGCGAAAACACTCAACCGAGCGCCGACGGCCACTGGCGAAGGCGCAACTACTACCTCTTCCGGTTGACCAGGTCCGTCGTCTTTCTCTCAAACACCACCTTGCACTTGCACTGCTTTGCGGCGGCAGTGGTGATATTGAGTCGATCGCCACGCTGTCCAATATGCTCGCGGTCGCGTTCGATTTGCGTTCCGACGGCGAAGCGGAACTGTATCGCTCCGCGGACTTCGCACTCAACCAATGCATTGCGCGGGCAGAGCGGGGTGGCAAGTGGACTTTTACAGACGCGGAACGGACTGCACTCGAAGCGTTGCTTCGTGTTCATGATAAGCAGCTTGCTGCGGTGCCGGTCCATCGCTATCTTGAAGCGCTGGAGCAGGTGCAGCATGTTGGCACGCCTTCCCCTAACTTGCCGATCGAATCGGACTGATGCTGAACGTTTTCTGCCGGTCGTGGCGAATACGCCGGCGGTCGATGTGCACGGATAAATCTGCGAGTTGACGCACCCAATGCGTGATCCGTATGTGGACTTCGTCGTCGACAGTTTCTACGTAGAAACTCTAGGAAGCGCGTCACGGCGTGTATAGTTGTATCGTCAAAGGCACCGCGATGCTCTTTGTCGAAGTGGTTCTATTCCGTGGCGGGATCTAGTGGAATGAAGGGGCATCAGGATGACGGTACCCTGACCCAAGAACAAAGGACTTACCGATGAGCACCTCATCCAGTCTCGATCCCAATCTCCGCGATGCCCAATGTGTCGGGGAAGCGGCGGACCTCGTGAGCTTTCTACAACACGTCGACATGTGGCTTGCCAGCGTCCCCGTGATGGGTCTCGATTTCCCGTTGTTTCGCGGTCAGGAAGTCGAGTCGTGGCGGCTCCTGCCCTCCATTGGACGCGCACCGTACCAGTTGCGGCTTCGGCCCGGCACCGAGCAACGCATGCTCGACGAGTTCAAGCGGCGTGCCGTGCCTCACGTCGAATCGACCGTGGAGCTGACGAATGCCGACTGGCTCGCGATCGCACGAGTTCCCCGACGCAGTGGCGCTGCTGGCGCTGGAGCATTGGGCCGCCGAGCACGACACGGCCGTGCTGGTAGTATCGACAGATTCCGACTGGCAGCGCTTCTGTTCGGCGCATCCGCGGCTGCTCTGAACGAGAAATTTGGCCAGTGCGCTGGCTGCGTTTCAGGACGAAAGCGCGCAGTTTGCGGCGCGGCGGCTGGCCGAGATATTGACCGAGGGCCTGGACGGGAAACTGCAGAATGCGTTATTGGCTGCTGGTCGGTCCTTCGCGCGTCACATTGGAGTGGGGATCGACGCGCGCTCGGCACTCGACTTTACGTGGACCTATAACATCCATATTGATGCGATCCAGTGGCCCGCGACGGACGGCGTGCTAGAGGAATGCGAAGCAATTGAGCACAGCTGTTGGTGTTCGAAGTTTCTGCTAACAGTGACCAGAGATACTGCTAATGGGAAAACTCGTGAAAGCGCCGGCTGCAAAGGCCGAGAGCCACGTTCTGTTCGTATCCGCAAGCGTTGTGCTGATGCAGCAATGAGGGGGTGTATGTGCGAAGATTTTGCTAATGCGCCTTCGAGAGCTTGCGATGCCGGATGTGGCTCACGAGCGGCGTAATGAGGAAAGTCACTCGTGACGAGAGCCGGGCGTGCACGTATCGGATGATCAACAATTTGGGTGCGTGCGCGACAATATACCTCTCCTCCAAAGGAAGGGGGCGCGACTTTAATACCTGTTTTCCAGGACCGGAAGGTTGGCGACATTGAGCCGTGGTGCACGCCCATGTCGCGCTCCAACACCATCGTTTGGAATTCAGGACTCGTCGATGAAATACGTCGCCAGCGATCGGCCGCTGCGGACTTCCTCAGCTTTACGTTCGTCGCCCCGCATTAGCGGAATCATTGGACACGATTAGCGAACGAACGGACACCATTAGCAGTATCTACGAACTTCAGCGGCTGTATGGTGCAGAAGGTCTATCGCTTCGCCTGAAACGGAGAAAGAAGCGTCCGAGTCATTTGCGCGTGGTCATGCCGACACCCAATGGCGCCGACGAAAGCTGGGCGATAGACTTTGTTGCCAACGCGCCGGTGCATGGCCGACGCATTCGAATGTTGACCATCATCGCAAGTGGAACCGGGAGTGTCCGCACATCGAGGTCGACTTCTCGCTGACGGGTGTCCGCGTGGCGTGGGTGCTTGAACAGTTGCGGCGACGAGGACGGTGCCCCAACCTGATTCAGGTGGATACCGGCCCGGAGTTCGTCAGCAAGGCGCTCGACGCTTGAGCGCACGAGCACGGCGTAAAACTGCAGTTCATCCGGCCCGTCAAACCGGTGGAGAACGCTCACATCGAGAGCTTCAACGGCCGACTGCGGGAAGAGTGCTTGGATCAGCATGCGTTCGTCAGTCTCGACGATGCACGCAGGCGAATCGAAGCGTGGCGCTTGGACTACAACTCGGTGCGTCCGCATAGTGCCCTGGGGCACCTGGCGCCGGACCAATTCCGGCAATTGCGTCAACCGAGAATTGGCAAGTCCACTAACTTACGAATGGTGTACTCGGCGGGGTAAGGTCAATCGTGCCTGAAACGCCGGGAGTTCTAGAAACTCTGGCGCAGCTCGACAACCGAACTCGCGAGCTTGTTCAATATGTTGAAGTGAATGGCGGATCAACGATGAACTATGGCGCACGACATCGTCATGGCAAACCTGTCTCGACCGCCACGACCGAGTCTGCAGTCAATCAGGTGCTCGATCAGCGCATCTGCAAGCGTCAACAAATGCGCTGGTCTCCAATCGGGCCTCATCTACTCGCTCAAGCCCGATGTACCGTGATCAACGGTGACCTTGTTCAAAGACTTGCGAGATACGAGCCAGCCGAGAAACCATTGTCACGCGATGCCGCCGAGTTCCTTGAGCAGTTCGGGTCGGCATCGGAGTTACAACGCCCCCGGTTTTTAACGCTCCCGAATCTCTTCAGCTAGACCGCTGAACTCCCGCCGATGACCGAACCGCCGGATCGTACTTTCATCCGGTAGTCGCGTCCTGCCTAAATCCGGCCGGGCAAACCCGCGATTGACGGACACCGGCATACAACGCTTCCTTCATCGCCGGTCTGGCAGTCCAAACCATTCCCGAAGGACGTGGATGCGCAGCATTGTCTCGGCTGGAAATGGCGGCCTTCCCGTCTTGACCTTCGGCTACTAGGGCTCGATCAGCGTTCAACGCTTGACCATGGCAGGACGCTGCTCATCTCATCCAGAAATTCACGCTTGTGTGTGCGTTTCGTCGACAGCTTCAGCTCAAGATTCAGTTGGATCCTCGCCCACCCATGTCTTCCCAAGACAGTTCACTACACGATTACATCCGGGGCTTTTGCAGACCTTCCTTGGTAACTACCGGACGACGGCTAGGGTGGAGCGGCCACGTAACGTCCCTGTGATCCAGGCCGACAAGTGTATCGCGGGTTTTAGGACTTTCGCGACAATCAATCGCACGAAAGCGGAGGGCGCTTCATACTCACAAGCTCCGTCAACTCAAGGCGATCATCTGCGGATGAGATCGCGAAAGTCAACCATTTCCCGTCGGGGTATGGTCGGGCTTCATCGTAGAGCTTTACCAACTGTGGACTCCAGGAATAACGACGCTCCTCAAACTTCTCTCGCTCGGCGCGCCCCAAGACCACCAGAACCGAAAACCGCCTGTATTCCGGCAGCAAGGTGCAAAACGCCTTGGTCTTCTTGTAGCGCAGTGACCAACCACGTTTCTTACCACCATAGAGCCAATCGGGCGCGAAAACACCAGGGTAGGATGCCTCGATCCAGCGCTGCAGCGCGGCCCAGTGCCGGAATGCTTGCGGCCCGATCCAGTCGCGAACGGTGCGCTCATCGGGCGGTGCTGCTTTGTCCGTAATTCTGTCGCCAATCTGGGGGGACTGTGTCATGTTGCTTTCCTCTTCGTGGGTGGAATGATTCTGGTGGTGCAGGTGCTCTCCTTGCCGACGATCTTTCACGAGCTTCTCCCTGGCTATCTAAATGCCTCGCAAGCCGTTCTCATATCCTCTGCAGGCTGCATTGGCGGTATCGAAAGTTCATCTATCCACGCTTCGGTCAGGCCAATCGCTCTAATCGGAGGCGGCAGTGGGCGCGACGTCAATATAGCGAATAAGCGACAGTGAGACTGATCTTGCCGCGTTCGGGCGATCGCTCAGCATCCCTGGTGTCACAAGGCCTTTTGGGGCATTCGATAAAAGAACTCGTGAGGGCGTTGCTTTGAGCGGTTAGCGTCAGCGGACTGTAGCCCGCGTTGCCGTCCTGACGACGCAACGCCAGCACTGCATCGACCGCGTCGACGAGTATTGACGGGAGGCCACTCCGCATGGCGTAGACGCGCTGATGATCTTCCCACCCGCCGAAGCGTACCCATTCCGGTCGAGACGCTTGCGTAGTCACTTACCTCCTTGAAGCTTAGGTCACTTAATTGGGGTGGTCAGGGGGGGCGTCGGTATCCACCACGAATACCGCGAGTAGTTCCGCGGGCTTGGTTTTGCTCGCGTTCCGACTCACTCGATGCAGCGAACCGGGTTCCTCGAAGAAGCTTTCTCCGGCGCGATAGACCCGCATCGGTTCGTCGTTCACTTGCAACTCGATAGCCCCGGATACGACATACGCATAGATGAAGGCCGACTTTGCCTGCTTGTCCGCTAGTGACGCTCCGCCTGGGGCGTAGTCAACAACTAAAGCCGTCAACGACTTGCCGGGAATGTTGGGAATGGCGCGATCGAAGTTGGGCAAGATCGTCTCAACAGAGTCGTGCGCTGCGGCCGGCAGCGCGGCGGTGAACGCAACGGCGTGAACGCGGCGGCAATGAGCAGTCGAAAGTTCGTGAGCAAGTTCCTCCAGCAGGCGCTTATATTGTGGGTTCCGGCTGGCCCAAAAGAAAGGTTCAAGAATGAAAATTTTCTACGTACCATAGTTCGCGCGTTTGCGCCGTCGAAAATCGAACCCGATCGGCGAAGACATTTTTGTCCGAACAGATCCGGAACGCAATTTCCGGATCGAGCGAACTCGACGTGTTCGCGCGAAGATCGCGGCTTCCGTCCACGGGGGCCTTGTGACGCAATTAGCCGTCGCCTGGCGCTGTGTGAGTGACCTACGATCGACTTTCGGACGCTCCGCTTATTGTCGCTTCTCTGCCGACGGAAACACGTGTCGTCGATCGGCCGCCCGCGCCTGTCGAGGTGGAAGAAGGCGCTGATCCGGGGCGGTCGTGAAGATGTAGGATAAATTCATTAGCAGACCGGCGATCTCATGCCGCGGGGAGTAATCGGCGATGAGCAGCCGGGACACGGGAGACGTGGCCACGACAAGAAGGATTAAGTGGCGAATGTCGCCCTGTCGATGGTCGCGTGCGCCACGGCAGACTATGAGGAGTAATAGCGTCTGGGTGTCGGGATCCTCAAGAACCCACGAAGAATTTCGGCTCGCTCGAATTGTCGATCGTAACTGTGGAGGCCAAAAGGCTGGTCCGTATTTCGGGTTACGCCTTAGCGCCTGTTTGGAACCCCCGGTTTTGAAGGCCGGTGAGAGATTGGTCTTAGTACGGGCGCGGGGGCGTTATCGACGCGCCGATCAGCGTCAGCGCGATCGCGGGGCGTGTCAATCTCGAAACGCCTGAGCGTTCGTTCTCACTGGTGTTGCGGCGGCGGTAGCGTGCACTGTAGGGTCAGAAGCCGCGAAGCCACTCCTCAGCAGGGTTGGCTGCCAAACTGGAAAGGAAGCGATGCGAGTCACGTGCGGACTTCTTGGTCCGAAGATCCGACCTGAACAGATACACGCGCGCCGCGATCATCGCGCGATGTCGAGCCCATCGTCTCAAAGCGAAATCTCGCCTGGCTCATCCGTCCCCATCTCATTGGCGCGGACTCTCGACAACGGGCCGCACGGCTTCGCACCATATATCCCTGAAAGACCGATCTGTTTGCTCGGTACAACGACTCTGGGGCGTCCGCAGTTGACCACATACGGATTTCCGGTGGCTTGCTCATTACTTCATGGTACATAACAAATTTTCGTTCTTGGTTCTTTATCGTGACCCAACAGAGATCGACAATACGGATAGCGGAAGGAGGACCGACCCATGAATATCCGTTCTGTCATCAGCAAGATCTGGACAGTTCTCGCGTAGACCAGTGCGTTGTCTTGTAATGCGCAGGCAACGGAGCAACCGTGACGCCGAACTTCGATCATGTTATTCAGAGTGTTTCTGACAAGCCGCTGACCACTGTGGTCGTTGGCTTTGCCCTCGGAAGAGCGTTGCCCCATACGCATGCAATATAGGGCTTCATTTATACCTATGTTGTATCGGGCGCAATCGAGTCACGGGTGAACGACGAGGCGAAGCGCTTCTATCGCGCCGGGGAAAGCTTCTTCGAGGAACCCGGTTCGCTGCATTAAGTGAGCTGGAACGCAAGCAAAACGAAGCCCGCGAAGTTGCTTCCGGTGATCGTTGTGGATACCGACGACAAACCTCTGACCACCCCGATTAAGTGATTGGGTATTTCGAGGCCAACGAGTCTCTCGATGTTAACCAGATCGCTCGATATGCACCGAGGTGGCTGGCAGCGTCTACGGGGATGTCAACCGGAGCGGATTTTGAGGCACTCTTGTGGAACTGGCTTGTCTTCTCGGGTCGGGGATCAATAACCGCGTCTTCCACATGGCCGCGCAAACGCGTTATCTGCTTGAGGTGCCGGTTCAAAAATCCTCCTCTGCGCGTCTGAAGATGTACCGGCAGACGCGAGAGCGGCCGAGTTTCAAGACCGCTTCGCGTATGTCCGCACGACGCTCGAAGCGAATACGAAGAGGACGAAAGTTGTGGAGCCAGGAGTGAGTTCGTTCGACGATCCAGCGAAATCTACCCAGACCACTACCGTGTCCGCTGCGGTGCTTCGCGATCGTCGGTTGGATACCCCGCTGGCGCAATTGCTGACGGTGGAAATCCGAATCGTAGCCGCGATCGACATCGAGAATCTTGGGCCGTCGAGGCGGACGACCACGCACGCCGCCAATCGGTGGAATCGCATCGACGAGCGGCGACAGTTGCGTGACGTTGTGTGCATTTTCGCAGATCAGGATCGCCCTGATCGGCACGCCGCTGGGGTATATGGGGATGTGGTGCTTCGAACCGGGGCGTGCACGATCCGTCCGATTCGGACCGGTTTTTCGCCCGCCCTAACGGCTCGTAGCGATGAAGAGTCGACGACAGAATACGAGAAGTCGGCCTGGCCTGCTTCGCGGTGCAGAGCCAACAGTTGGTCGCGCAGTCGGTCCCATACGCTGACGGCCTGCCGGTCGCGCAGTCACTGCCAACGCGTTGCTCCTGAGCCGAATCCCAATCGTCTCGACAAGTGGTTCCAACGTAGTCCTGTTTTCATTACGAACAGGATGCCGTTGAGCGTCGCGCGATCCGATCCGCGCGGGCGACCTGGATCACTCTTCCCCAAAGGTTTCGGTCGCGGCAGTAATGGTTCGATCAGCGTCCTCAAATCGTCATCAATGACTGGCGCTTCCATCCTTGGGCTTGCGTTGGTCAGGTGCCCTCGGTGAACAGCTCGACGAGAAAGCTGACATCCGCGTCAAGGTTTTTTTGACTGAGCGCCGGATTTTACAACGCAGCCTTTCGTATTGGCGTCATCAATCATTCAAACAATCAGGAGTGTGAAAATGTGGACACACAGATCGATCACGCAGCCGGGATGCCGATTGGCATGCTTGACGAAGTGCCACCGCCTGTCGATCCAACCGAGTGGCTCTTTTCCGCACTGAAAGAACCGTTGGAAAAGGGTGTCAGGAGTCTCCCTGACAAAAATGCTCCCTCCGGATTTTTTGAACCGAACTCTAAGAGGGTGGCGGAAATGCGACACGCAACGCAAGCGACCGACGTAGTGCCACCTATCGCTGATCAATCGGCACGTCGCCGAGTCGGTGTATTGCCGGATCGAACGTAATGAACCTCCAATTCCCAGTGGGTCGTACCGACGACTTCACCTAAATGCCATGCGGTCGATGACTCGGAGTAAGCCCGTTGGCCCGACCAGCTCACGTTCGAAAGAGAAAGGACAGCATGTACTCTGGAACAAATATGGCTATCGTGCGCGCGGTCGCATTGAGGCGCAGGTCCCGCTTATCAAGCGCGGGCTCAACAACGCCGCTGAGTCGCAGCATGCCGTTACGGCGTCTGGATGGCAGTATCATCGCCAACGTGATAAACGAGTGGAACGCCTTTGGCCAGGCGTGGCGCGTTTAGAAACGCGTGATCGCGTCCATCACCAACCGGGTGCCAACCTCCCGAACGAAGCCTATCTGAATGCCACGCATGACCTCACACCACACGAACGATGTTCTCGAGCGGCGCCTTGCTGTTTTGGCCGCGGGCCCGCAATGCGACGCGCTGACGCGCAGTCTGCGCGGCATCGAGAAAGAAAGCCTGCGCGTGATGCGCGACGGTCGCCTCGCGCTTTCCGCACATCCGTCCGCGCTCGGCTCGGCGCTTACGCATCCGTCGCTGACAACCGACTATTCCGAAGCACTGCTCGAAATCATCACACCCGCGGAGCACGAGGTGACAACGACGCTCGAACATCTCGACGAGCTGCATCGTTACGTGTACGCGATCCTCGATCGTCAGGAGGAAATTCTGTGGAGCCTGTCGATGCCGGGCCTCTTGCCTGACTCCGACGATTGCATTCCAATCGCACAGTACGGCACGTCGAATATCGGGCGGCTCAAGTACGTGTACCGTGTCGGTCTTGCGGTGCGCTACGGCCGCACGATGCAGTGCATCGCCGGCATCCACTACAACTACTCGCTGCACGAGGAAGTGTGGCGGCGGCTGCACGCGGAAGAGGGCTCGACCGCGACGCTCGTCGACTACCAGTCGGAGCGCTATCTCGCGCAGATCCGCAACTTCCGACGCACGAGCTGGCTGCTGATGTACCTGTTTGGTGCGTCGCCCGCGCTCGACACGAAATTCCTGCGCGGCCGGCCGCACGGGCTCGACACCTTCGATGCCGATACGCTGTACCGGCCGTACGCGACGAGCCTGCGGATGAGCGATCTCGGTTACTCGAACACGACCGCGCAGGTCGCGCTGCAAGTCGACTACAACACGCTGCAGGGCTATCTCGACGCGGTGTCGAAGGCCATGAGCGAGCCCTATCCGCCGTACGAGGCGATTGGCACGCATTGCGACGGCGAGCGGATCCAGATCAACACGAACGTGCTGCAGATCGAGAACGAGTTCTACTCGACGATTCGGCCGAAGCGCGTCACGTATTCGGGCGAGCGGCCGCTGCATGCGCTCGCGTCGCGCGGCGTGCAGTACATCGAAGTACGCTGCCTCGACATCGATCCGTTCGAGCCGACCGGCATCGCGCTCGACACCGCGCGTTTTCTCGACGCATACCTGCTCGCGTGCGCGCTCGACGAGAGTCCTTTGTTGTCAGCGCCTGACAATACGGAAGCGAACGAGAACTTCTCGGTCGTGACGAAGGAGGGCCGCCGTCCGGGTCTTAGCCTTACGCGCAAAGGCCTCAGCGTGCCGATGCGAGACTGGGCCGACGAGCTCTTCGCCATGATCGAACGCACGGCCGCCGCGCTCGATGCGCTGCGCGGCGACGATGCGCATGCACGTGCTGTCGCAGCGCAGCGCGCGAAATTCGAAGATCCGTCGCTCACACCGTCTTCACGCGTACTGCAGACGATGCGCGACAAAGGTCAGAGCTTCCTGAAGTTCGGGCTTGCACAGAGCGAACGACATGCGGCGTATTTCCTATCGCGTCCGCTCGATGCTGCGACCGTGAGGCAACTCGATACGCTCGCGCAAGATTCAATCGACGAGCAGGCGAAATTCGAACGCGAGGAAAGCGGGGCGTTCGATGCATTCGTCGCTGCGGCGTCGCAATAAGCGTTGCGATAGGATCGGTAGTCCCTCGGCAATGGCGACCTCGATGGTGATAATGAAGGCGCACGCAAGACGCAGCCCACCGGCACCAGCAGAGTACTGAAGCGTCTGCCCTATCTGGGGACGGCATCTCGTAGGCCATCTCGACCGTGCCGCGCGTCGGATTTAGGTCGCTGGTCAGGCTGCGTACGGACGGTAGGCGTTCCCCTGGTTGGGGCTTGTCGGCAGCAATCGCCTCGCTTTGGCGATACAACGGTAGGTAGATCGGCGTATTCTGCTCATGGCTCGGATTCCGGTTTTGCTGACACTTCAGGAATGCAATACTGATCTATCTGGTTCTTGTCTCTGTCGAATAGGCAATGATTGTCCAAAATTACTGTCCTTACGGTAGAGGACACGGATACAAATGAGTATCTTTCGGTCGAGTCATATCGATAGCGATTTGGACTATCAGACCAGTTTTGACGTCATACGTGAACTACGCCCGCACGTGATCGACGCCACCACATTCGCCGCACGAATGCGTCGTCAGATCGAACAGGGATATCGCCCACTGGTCGGATGGAAAGACGATCAGAGCGAGGCACTGGCGGCTTATCGCCATCAGGAAGGCCTTCGGCGCTGGCGTTTCTTCAATGTTGATGACTTGGTAACAGCTTCCGACGCTTGGAGCCACGGCGTTGGTGTGAAGCTGACTAAGACCTGGCACGAAGACTCGTAAAGGCAAGGTGGTGCGAGCTTCGCCTTTGACGCCGGTCTGGACAATGCGATTACGCAATGCTTCTATTTCCGTTCGGGCCTCTTGAGCACAGGGACGTATTTCCTCCAACTGCTGTAGGTCGCGCACGTAACGAATGGGACTTCGCGGTAGCAGTGTTCCTTTTAACTGGAGATTTCTTTTGAGTAGCCCGAAAGGTTTGCCTTATCAAACCTTATCCCCGGAAGCGTACCATTGGCTCGGCGCGGTAAAAGTTGCCGTAGGGAAGAGCCGTCTTGGCGAACAACTGATTGAGTTAGTCTGGCTGAGAACATCGCAGATCAACGGCTGCGCCTACTGCATGGAAATGCATGAAGAGGCTCTGCACGCCGGTGGCGTGCCAGATGCGAAGCTGGACGCGGTCTTGGAATGGCATGTGAGTGAGCACTTCACCGAACGTGAGCGTGCGGCGCTGGCCTGGACGGAAGCGTTGACGCGGGTCGACAGACCGCGAGCACCCAACGACGACTACGAGTGGCTCAAGGCGTACTTCGGCGATGTCGAAATTTCGGACCTTTGTTTCGCCATTGCGTTAATGGACGCATTCAACCGACTGGCGATCGGAACGTGGCAATAACGATTGTTGCTTATCCCCTGGAAGATCTGCTTCGGCATATTTTGTCCGCAGGACGTCGACTCGACGTTTAAGGCGAGCGAGACCGCGTTCCAATGATTCGCATACCATCACGAGCTTCCCGTCGACCGGCAAACGTTGTATGCGCATGCCCCATAAAACCTGAAGGCATGCTTTTACCGAGAACGTCGACCGAGACCATAGCGAGGCTGGCGTCGTGTAGTTCGTCATGCGGAAGTTTTCCAGCATGCGGCAGGGGCCGCGTATATTCCGCACACCCCCGAGTCGTCCATTTGAGGGTATCAAACAGAGCGCATCACGCTCCCACCCCCTGACAGTCGAACGGCGCCTTCTGCCCCTCTAGTGCTTCCCTCACATCAAGAACGCCGATATCCATGGCGTGCTGGCTAAGCCCGATCCACCACGGATGAATGCAGGACCAGCAATGGGATTCGCAACTGCGCGATCTGAGACCCCAAGTCGTGACGCGCCAAGTCGTCGACAAAACTTTTTCGCATAACGAACGGCCTGCCTGACAGAAGCACCTCCGCTTGCCCCTGCGCTTCAATGGTTTGAAGGCTTTCCGGGTAAAACTGATGCAGAACATGGCTGGTATCAAAGGGAGCACCCAGCGTGACCACGACGCCAATGCCTGACATCTCGCACGCCGCCATCAACACCGCAGCGCCGCCCAGGCTATGGTCGACAAGAATGGATGGCGGTCTTCCGTCTCCGGTCATCGCGTTGCCGGCCGCGACCAGATCATCCACGTCTGAGGCGAAAGTCGCGTCGGCGAAGTTTCTTCGCTATGACCCGGTCCGGCGAAGTCAGAGCGGAGCACGCCAATACCGCGAGCCGCGAGGGCGCGCGCCGAGCGAGTTGCAGACAGACTGTGCTTGCCGCACGTGAAGCAGTGAGCTGCGTCGGCCAATCCGGTAGTTCCAATGTGCCCGCGAGTCGATAGCCACGTGGTCCGTCAAATTCAAAAGCTTGCGCGGTCATAAGTCGATATCTCTGATGTCGGCGCGCATTCTATCCATGACTTGTCGGGCGAAACCTGAACATGTGCTGCGATGCTCGCCTGGCGACGGGGCTTACTCTACGGGCGGAAAGTCGACATCGGTGCCGTTGATACGATTGAAGGTATTGGTGAAGATGGAGAGTGCGATGGTCAACGAGATCTCAGCCAACTGGGTGTCAGAGTAGCCGGCCGCACGGATGGCCGCGAACTCGTCCTGGCTGATCGTGCCGCTCGTGGCCTGGAGATGGGACACGAAGCGCACCAACGCGTCACGCTTAGCGTCACCCGTGGCTTGCCCCGTTCGAATGGCGCGAAGCGCATCGACCGACAGGCCGGCCATCTTGCCCACATAGCTGTGGGCGGCCACACAAACGTCGCAACCCGTCTTCGCACTGACCAACAGCTTGATCGTTTGGAGGTCTCGCTGGCTCAGGCTGCCTGAGGCCAACGTGCGTTGAACGTCGAGCACCGCAGCCAAAGGCACCGGTACGAGATAGCCCAACGCGGCGTACGTGTTCGGGACGCGACCACCGGCAATCTTCTTGACCTTCGCGTAGATATCAGCCGTGGCGCCGGTGGCGGATTCGATGGCGGGAATAGTGATACGGCCCATGTTGTAACTCCTTCATCAGTTGGTTAGGAGCCTCCACTTTAGGTCTGCCCGATACCAACTGCGAGACTGAATCTGCTCAATAAAATGCTCGAAAGGATCAATGCGGGAGTGAGGTTTTGTCCCTCTAATCGCGACACGGCGCGATTCGCCTCGTCGAGACTGGAATCCGGCGCCGCAGCCATAGGCGTGTGGGTCGAGGGGCCCTTGCTCGAAAGAGTGGCCGCTTCGCGCGCGCGTCGAGTGCCTCGTCGATGCGGCACACCGAAGCTGAAGCGCCAATTTTCCGCCATTATCGTCCCACGCGCGTCAGGCGGTGCGATTGCCCCGGTGTCATCCTCATCCTTTCGGAAAACACCTGCGGGAACGCCGCCGTGGATTGATACACGATCGACTCGGCCGCAGCCTCGGTGGTCATCGCCCGCTTCTTTAGTCCATTGGCGACGGGAAGTTGAGTACCAGCGGGCGACACTTCAGCGGGCAGGTCGCGTTACCGCGTAACGTTTCCGTCGTCAGGCGACTGTTGCTAAATGGGCGGCGGGGTTGTCATCATAAAATTGATGCCGCGGATTCACTTTGTTGCCGGCCTTGCGGTGACGGTAGCTTGCGACATTGAGCTCGAAGCTCGTCGAGCAAGGAACAAACCGGTCGTACGCGGCGATCGCCGTGCCGGGGTGGGGAAACACCCGTTCTGGTCGGAGAACGGTTGGTTGGCTATTATAAAAAATACCACGCGTCAGTCAGTTCGAACAGAGCGCGGTTCTCGGCCTGGTCCATTTGGACGTACGAAAGGTCGTCCTGGATGGTCAAGTTGAAGCCGTCGAGTTCGGCTGGCCAGCGCTGAGGTAAGGCAGGATCAGGTGTTCGAGGCGATACGGTCGAAACCGCGCTGGCAAATCACGTGTCTTTTTCCTTGAGTTGAATCCATGCTTCGAGACTTGATCGTCGAATACGGTTTTCAGATCGTTTTTCTGAACGTATTGCTCGTGTCGCTCGGCCTCCCGGTTCCCGCGATGCCGACACTTATCCTCACGGGAGCAATCACCGCGTCTGCGGGCGCGGGCGGCAACATTTGG
Organism: Burkholderia sp. SCN-KJ; assembly: GCF_024656005.1. Taxonomy (NCBI): domain Bacteria; kingdom Pseudomonadati; phylum Pseudomonadota; class Betaproteobacteria; order Burkholderiales; family Burkholderiaceae; genus Burkholderia; species Burkholderia sp. SCN-KJ. Next base: position 24,568 of record NZ_JANKOG010000020.1, on the reverse strand, counting down.
GCGATGAGACTGTCGCTGTTCAACGTGGTTCTCGTCGCAGTAGCGTCTGCCTTGTTTGGTGACTTGCTATGGTTCATGCTGGGACGGCGCTACGGGAGCCGAGTCCTCGGGTTCCTCTGTAGCTTGTCCCTCTCACGGGACACCTGTGTGAGCCGGAGTGCGGCCCTGTTCGACAAATTCGGCGTTCGTGTCCTGACGGTATCAAAATTCATTCCGGGTCTATCGACCCTCGCTATACCCATTGCCGGTGCGACCGGCGCGGCCGTCATTAGTTTCGTTTTTTACGATTCTGTCGGGGCCGCGTTGTGGGCGACCGTCGGGGTAGCCCTCGGGGCGTTGTTTGTCGATGCGGTGGACACGATTCGCAATGTTCTGGACTGGTTTGGCGGCGGGGCAGCCATCATCGTCGCGATACTTCTAGTTATTTATGTGGGTGTACGATGGCGACACCGCGCAGCCTTGCTGCGTCGTTTGAGCATGCCTCGAGTCGACGCCGCGCGGCTTGATGCGCTCCTATCAGTAAATCCGCCACCTTGCATAATCGATGCACGTAATGAAGTGCAGCGACGGACGGATCCCGTCCGGATTCCCGGCGCCATCGTGCTTGATCACGAAGCGTCGAGAGAAGCGCTCGACGGACTGGACCGGAAACGGACGTTCGTCGTCTATTGTGGTTGTCCGAATGAAGTGAGCTCGGCGCTAGTTGCGGAGCAAATGAAAACTGAAGGTTACACGGATGTGTTTCCGCTCGCTGGCGGACTCGATGCGTGGCGAGCGGCTGGTTTCGGCGTCGAGCCGCTGGTTCTTGACGCAGCGACATAAGAAGTCGCGGCTGGGATTAATCGAACTTTCTGGGGATGAGAACGCTGCGTTCAAACCGTCAACGTATTCCACAGCGCCAGCTTCGCCATGACCTGCGTCCGCGTCGATGACTGAGCGAGGGTTCTGATCGCCACAATGGCTGCTTGACCAGTCCAGTCCAATCAATGCTGGACCCATGCGTCCACATGCCGCGAGATCGAGATCCATACGCTCGGACGGCGTAGTTTGGCGTGTTAGCAACCTGCTGATACTTCGTGTTGCGTGCGATCCTGTAGTCTACGACGGGCCGACCGAGAACGCCGGCGTGATTTTATAGTGACCATGGCTTTTGCGACAGTTGAAGAGAGCACTGCCGGTGTTCGGTATCGACATGGCATGCAAAATATCCTGGATTCTCGCGTTCGTTTACATGACAGGGACAGAAGTGTCGCCACTTTGGTCGTTGACTTCCGCGCCGGATATCGACCATGTATTCGAGAACGCATAGCCAAACCTACGGACGCGGATTTCGGAAATCAACTGAAGTGCCTCTGCTGATCGTTGCGGATTTCGTGCTCAAGCCCCTGCACAGCCCATGGGGTGCGCACTTCACAGATCTCGTCGATGCGCGATACGAACCTACCGCGGCGATCCTCACATCGAATCAGCACCTCGGCGAATGCACCGGGGCATTTCTCGACAACCGCGACCTCCGTACACTGAGAATCTACGCGTACCCATATCGTGACTCGATGATTGTCGGTCGTCTTGCAGTGTTAGTCGTCACATCGTTGCAACCGAATCATCTCGGTATTCCATTTTTCAAGCGGACGGTAATCGGTGCGGCGCCGGGGTTAGCGTATCGGAACCGCGCTTCAGAATCCCGTTCGTGTCGACATTGACGTCATCGCAACAAATGATCGACTTCCGTCGATGTACCTCCGATCTTTGCTCCTCGATCACGTCGTCCGTTGCCTGGGTATGGTCATGCCGGCTCGCGGTGTCTTCGCGCCTCGAGCCAATGCCACGCGCCCGTCGTTGAATCGCGCCCGATCGCTATCGGCCCCGATCATCATTGCTGCCATGCTTGGAGCACGCATGTGACGCCCCGCGCGCACGGACCAAGTCGCGCTAGTGACGGCACAGAACGATGGCCTGCCTTGCCAAAGAGGTTGACCGGTTTCCCGGTCTGACGTTCATTGCGCAACCTGAATCGGACGAGCGTTCTACGTGCGGCGTGGAATATCAAGACCCTTCACAACGGCTGGACGCTCGAGGAACGCCTTGAACGCGCGCATGACGTGCGGAAAATCCTCGATGCCGACGAGATCACCCGCCTCGTAAAAACCCGCCAAATTGCGCACCCACGGGAAGGTGGCCATGTCCGCGATCGTATACTCGTCGCCCAGGATCCAGGCGCGTTCGGCTAGGCGCCCGTTGAGCACATTGAGTAAGCGGCGCGACTCGGCTACGTAACGGTCGCGCGGGCGCTTGTCCTCATAGTCCTTCCCGGCGAACTTGTTAAAGAATCCGACCTGGCCAAACATCGGGCCGATGCCGCCCATCTGGAACATTAGCCATTGGATCGTTTCGTAGCGGCCAGCCGTGTCTTTTGGAATGAACTTCCCACTCTTGTCGGCTAGATAGATGAGGATCGCGCCCGACTCGAACAGAGCGAGCGGCCTGCCGTTGGGACCATTCGGATCTAGGATGGCCGGGATCTTATTGTTCGGATTAAGCGAGAGAAATTCCGGCGACATCTGATCATCAGTATCGAATCGGACAAGATGTGGTTCGTACGGCAGTCCAGTTTCCTCGAGCATGATCGATACCTTGACGCCGTTCGGTGTGGGCAGCGAGTAGAGTTGGATGCGGTCTGGGTGGTGTGGACGCCATTTTTGCGTGATCGGGAATGCCGAAAGATCGTTCATGTGTGGTTCTCCAAGGATCAGTGGTGATTTGACAATGACTCGCCTTGCAGCGCGGCCTCGTCGCAGGTGGCATCACCGCTCATCGTGGGTCTTCTGACCGGTTAGCGGTTACGGAGTGGTCATCTTGCGGCACGATGAACCTGTAACAAAGGGCCATAAGTTGGCTGTTTTTATAGGCCATAGAGCTGGCAAATTCCTCAGGGTCGAATCGGCAGCGCGCTCAGATGAGCTTCAGGATGCGCCTTCCGATTCTCTCGGCCGTGCTTTCGGAGTCGATATTCGTGAAGCCGACCAGCAGGGCCGGTTCCACCATCTTACTGATGCTCCAGCTGGTCAGCGCCTGAGCATATATATCGTGACTGGCTATGCGCTCGGCGAGCAAGCGATCCGAGCCGCCTCCCTGCATGCGCAATACCAGATGCATGCCTCCTGGCTGCGGGTCGATCCGAATGTGGGCTCCCAAAGCTTGCTCCAGTCCTCTTGCCGTAGCTTCCCTGCGCTCCTTGTATAGCTTTCGCATGCGTTGGATATGACGGGCAAAATGACCTTCCGCCATAAATCCGGTCACTATCGCCTGCGTGAGTTCGGGCCCTCCACCCGAGAAAATCTGGCTGATCTGTTCGAACTGGTCAACCAGTGCTTCAGGTACCACGAGGTAAGCGAGTCGAAGGCCGGGAAACAGGACCTTGCTGAATGAGCCTGCATAGAGCACGCGTCCGTCGCGATCGAGACTCTTGAGAGCGGGTAGAGGGCGGCTTACATATCTGTATTCGCCGTCGTAATCGTCCTCGACAATCCACGCACGGTTTTGCGACGCCCAATCAAGCAGTGCATGTCGCCGCGGCAGCGAGAGCGACATGCAAAGAGGACTTTGGTGCGCCGGCGTAACGACAGCCGCACGCGCGCGCGGCGCGGTTTTAATGCCGTACGCGACGACCAATCCGTCTTCATCCACTGGAACCGGTGTGACCGCAATACGCGCGTGTTGCAGTAGGAGTCGAGTGGGTGGATAGCAGGGGTCTTCGACCCATACCTGGTCCCCCGCTTCGAGGAGCGTGTGGACGATCAACTCAAGCGTGTTGCGATATCCGGAAGTGACGAATACTTGTGATGGGGAACAGCTAATCCCGCGCGCTACCTGAAGGTAGGTGGCGATAGCAGTCCGCAAAGGCTGCAGGCCATGTGCGGGTGGATAGACCATCTCGGGAATCCGGGTGGCCCGTATGCATCGTGCGCCCAACCGAGCCCAGATCTTTCGGGGGAACGCGTCCAGAGCCGGTAGCCCCATCTGTAGGGGCAGTATCGACACGGGCCGCATGTTGACCATACCGGCGGGATAAACGGGCGGCTCGTCTGAAGCGACATGTGCCGGTACTTGCAGCTTCAAGTCTGGCGCGACGAAAGTGCCCGCCTGGCCACGAGTCTGAAAGTATCCCTCGGCTACCAATGTCAAATAGGCCGTCTCAATGGTTCCTCGGGACAAACCCAGCTCTTTGGCCAGCGCGCGGACCGACGGGATGCGGTCGCCCGGAGCCAGAAGACCGTCCGCAATGGCGCCACGAAACCGGGCGTATAACTGCCGGTGCAAGGGGTCCGTGGAAGCCGCGTCGAGTGGGGAAAGCTTGGTCGTTTGCGCGTGAATCATGGCTCGGTCAATTAGACGATCGTTTGATGTAGTCGATATGCCGTCGAATTCATGGTATAGGATTCGGCGGCACGCTCCCGCTGCAACTTCACAGCTTACGAGGCCTATTCTCGCCGACGGCATACGCGATGTCATTCAATGTGCGGTCCTTTCGCTCATCGCGACGGTGAACGACGATGGGACGCCGAATGTTTCGCTGAAGGAGTCGCTTCTCCTGCGTAGCGACCCGGCATTTTTCGCATATATCGCCTCGCCCCAGACCAGCGAGCATTTCCTACGCAATCCCACGGTTTCGATCAACGTCGGTGATCTTTTTCGCCGGCGTGGTTATCGGTCCAACAGGCCCGCCCGTGTCTTGCACACCCGCGAACCTGGCTGGACCGACGTCAGCGAGTGGGATTGGCGGAAGAACGGCGCAGACCATCCAGTGAACCATGTTGTCCGTATCGACGTGAGTGCGGCGTTGGCTGTGCTGTCGCCCGCCTATTGCTTCGGACGCGCGGCTTCGGAAGACGCGCTATGCGAAGCGAATATGGCGATAGACAGGATTCTGAAATGGGATGGAATCGCACCGTAGTGACCTGTCGGCGAAAGCTCTCCGGATGACTGCTGTCGGCCGTCCGACGATTGACTGGGATCGATCGATAGTGTTTTTGAGGACTTACCCCGAGAGTCAAGACGAGGTTTGAAGTCGTGCGCGAATTTGCGCCGCCGACCTCGTCGCCTGCCATATCGATGGAGTTGTCATGGCATTTTCCGCCGCCGACGTTTAGCTAGCGTGACCCGAGTATTCCGGTCGACTATATTATGGGAGCATTTATCAATTATCACGGGTGCATGTCGGGTTGTAGACTGGACGTGTCACGGCCGGTTGGCAGGTGGGTTGCGCACGCGAGGGGGGAGCCATGTGTGTGACGAGCATAGAGGATGGTCGTTTAAATAGCATCTTAGGCGGTGTACGCGTGGAACGCGGTTCAGCGCTTAATCGATTTTGATGCGTTTCGATCTCCCATCCTTGCCCGTCGAGAATATGTAGAGAGTAGTAACGAAGGCGATGGATGTCGGCACCGCGCTCCCACAAGCGCGAACTCATTGACGGAATGAACGGTCATTGCCGGTTGATTCGCGGACGTCCACTTTGAAGACGGCCTTGCGGAGTGGCTACCCCGTAACTTCGGTGGCGAGACCGAATCTTATACACGTACGGTAACGCGTGCTTATGCGGGTGCCGAGGAAGGGGCGCAGCGACCGAACCCGAAAAGGCCGCTCGACGTGTGTCGATCGCCCGCATTGGTGTGTCTGTCACGCCTGGCCTGAGAAAGCAAAGAGCCGGATGCAGGGGATTCTGACCATCTAGTAGGAAGATCGCCGCTGAAACGCCGGTCGTTGTGGAAAGCCTCGCACAGTGTGACTAGCGGACTCGAGAGTTTGTGACGTACGTTGAAGCGAACGGAGGGTCAACTATCAATTACGGAGAACGACGTCGTCAAGGCTAGTCCACCTCCACGTCAACAGTGGAGTCCGCCGTCAATCAGATGCTGAATCGGCGCATATGCGAGCGTCAACAAATGTGTTGACTGACAATCGAAGTCTATCCGCTTGCATAGGTCCGATGCGCTGTACTAAATGGCGACATGACTGAGAGACTCGAAATATTCAAACAACGTCCGGAAGCGACACCTATCGACGTCGCCGTCTGCCTCAACGACATCCGATGATCCTGTGAATCTCTACCCTACGGCTTTTAACGCTCCCTGTGGTTGCTAGATCAGGGTATTGACAAAATTATCGACGCCTACACTATGGATCCTGGTGGATGAGAGTCACGGCCATAAGAATCCGATTTTTCGCGCACGAATTAGTGTGGGATGTACTCCCTCCGGTCGGGGGGAGGGGCTTCGCGGACCAGTGACCGCGATAATTTGATTGGCCCACGAGCATTCCTACCCATGTCTGCAGAATTATGCAACTTAGTTGACCAGAAGGACGCTAGGATCGCTTCGTGGCGTTAGAATGGTTACTTTGCGCTTAGCTCGCGTGACACTGACCCGGAGCGAGTTACGAGCCTCGTCATTGATGTTCTCGGGCGAATTGGAGCGCACGATTCTGTCGTCATTGAAAGGCGGTAGCCCCTTGCGTTTAACCGGCCATCCTTCGAAGATGATCACTTCGTCGAACTGCTTGCCTTTGACCTTGTGCATGTTCATGACGATAACCCCAGACTCGGGTTTTTCGAATGTTGAGAAATTCTGCTGAATGAATGCTTGTCTCGTAACTTCCAGAGCGTTCCGGTATGCCCCATTGTCTCGCCAGTCTTGTGACAGTTCTTGACGCAACAGAGTACCAACGTCGAGAATACGAATGGTCCGTGCGTCTACGGCCACTTCCCTCAGGTGCTTGGAGGCTCCGACCTCTAACACATGTTTGACCGCGCACCAGTCGGCGTCGGGGTCGCCCGTGAGTTGCAACGCACAAACCCGCTCATACACGGCGAGAACGTTGACGATGATGCTGTTCTTGCGAACCGTCTTGCCGTTTACCTGGGCGACGAGTAGTTCCGCATATGCCTTTCGTAAGCTGGCGGCTTCGTTCCACGCTCGCTGCGTCGGCTCGTCGCCGCCTTTTCCAAGGTAATAGTCCAGAAGTAGATCGATAAGCTGTGCGAAGTGCTGGCGACCGGATGCGGGCTGCATCAGCAGTGCGATGATGTCAGACGAAAGAGCATCCGCCTCAGCCTCGACTACCGAAATGTGTGAGATCTCTGGCATGCGAACCGGTGGCCGGCGCAGTGCATCAGAAACTAGCCTCGCCATCTTTTTCGTTGGAACCAGAATGGCGACCGACCAATCCTTAGTGCCTGGTTTGACGAGGCGTTGTAGCGCTGCGTAAGTGGTCATCACGAGCATCGTCATCGCAGAATCTACGTCCGGCTCGAAGTACTGGACCCCGACCCCTTCGTAGGTTTGCTGGCGAAGTTTCCCCGTGAACAGATCGTTACCATATTTACCGATTTCCGTGCCGGAGCTTCGATGATTATCGGTCCCCAGGTCGACTTCAACCGGTTTAAAGACGGTCCGGAACTGCTTAAGGCGGGCGGGGTCTGCGCCGATCGACTCATAAATTCGCTGTCCGGGATCGGCGAGTGCGATCAGCCGGGAGTACTTGCCTAACGCCTGCGCCACGCGCCACTGGGCATTGTTCGTATCCTGGAATTCGTCGAGGATGACGACAGGATACATGTCAGAGAGGAGGCGAGACACGCGGTCGCTGCCATACAGGATGTCACCAGCAAATGTTGCGAACAGGTCGAAGCAGATTCGTCCCTCATTCATCGCGAGCCGATTGCGTTCCATCTCTTCGGCGAGGCCCTTTGCTTCCTTATGCGCATCTGTCAGCCTCCTCACAGGAAACTTCGCACGGGTGGCCTCGAGCGCGACAGCTTCTATCGGTGGAGTGAGAATTTCAATTCGTCTTGGTAGACCGATGAGATACCCGTGAGACTTCAGGATGCGCCAAAAGAATGAATGGTACGTCTCGAAGTCGATGCGACACTTCTGTTCTGGCTGTATCTTTTTTTCACGCTCGATGGCTTCTTCGACGCGCGAGACGGCAGCCCGCGAAAAACTGATAAACAGGATCTTCTGCCCTGTCGCCAGTTCGCTTCCGGCGATCTTTATCGCTTTGAGGATCGAAACAGTTGTCTTGCCTGAGCCCGGTCCACCGGTGACCAGCAGATGGCCTGAGGCGTTCATGACGCGCTGTTGGTCTTTAGTTAGGTTCATTGACATTGACCTCCGGATGAACATTGCCGTCCGCCGGCGCCGAATTGTCGGATTGCGGTAGATGAGGAGGCCACGCATCCTCGAGCGAGATCGTGGCTTCCTTGATCCGTGCGGGCATCTCGGCTTCATTAGACCGCACGAGGACGTCTGCGGTTTCGCCAGGTCCTTCGCAGCACGAAAAATTCTCGCCAGCTGCGTCCACCAACTTCGCAGTTGAGTCCGGATAGTTCGTCAGGATGTGAGGCGGCCAGTCAATCTGCTTGGCGAAACGCTCTAGTGCCACTTGGGTTGTACTCTTGATCACCAGCTTCTCTACTAATTTCTCTTCGTGCATTAGAAGGAATTTAATTTCGGCTTTGATTTTCGCCTCGTTATCACCATCCCGTTTGTTGCACGCGGCGAAAGTCCGTTTTCCGAAGCCGCGGTAGAGTTTCGTCATATCCGAAACATTCTCCTCCCGGGAGGCGTCAATGCTACATACGCGCGGTGCTTCAAGCGACAGGTAAGGGTCAGGTTTGAGTTCCTCCTGGCGTCAGCAGGTGACCGGGAACCCAGATGCGACCGCTGGAATTTCAGCGACTAGTCCGCCGCTACCGAGCAGCCCCGCGCAAAATAGTGTCCGGAATTCTTCCCGGTAACGCTTTGGCTTCCCCTTATCAGGGGGATTAATCTTCCGTTGCGTCAAATCGCTTTGTCCGTCGCCCGCGAAAACCAACGTCTCGTCGGTAGAGAATTCCTCCAAGGCAGACGATACGCGAGGTGCCTTAAATGTAGCCACTCGCTGGCGATAGAACCGGGTGGTGTACGGGTCGTCGCCGGCGGCGATAATAGTCCATCGACAGGAAGGAGTCCGTCATAACTGACCGTGATTCCGGCAACGGACGGGTCCAGATCGTCTCAAGCTCGTGGCAGACCGCATGCGCGTTGCATCGAGCGCTGCACGCATCAGGTCAGCGAAAGCGATTCCCACGCGGCCTCCTCCTGCAGCGAACGGTTCAAAACTCGAGGATTCCGCACTAACGATGAATCTCGCACCCGCGCGTGTCAGAACCTCTTGCGGCGCCTGACTACCATCGCCGTCTTGGCGATTCGGCAAACCTTCGCCTCGGGCGAACACGGTCAGATTGCTACCAAAGCGGAGGAAAATTGCGCGCGTTCCGGCGCAATAGAGCTTCTGCCGATGATCACCAGATGCTCCGAGAGTGCTGCCCGATCGGAACCGAGTCGAGTTGTTGTAGCAGCGAATCAGCTCGATGCCGTCGACATCCGGAACCAACGCGTGCGCGCCCAGATCGATGAAAATCTCTTTCCCGCGAAGTTCGTCCGTCACCAGCCATTACTACCCGGGATACCGATGGTGTGCGGACCAGTGAAATGCGCACGATTGGCGAAAATAGCCACGTTGTCCGAATTGAGCAGCCTTTGTTCGACGCCAGCTCGTGAACCGGCAATGCCGTCATTTTTGTATGTTTTCACATCCGAGAGATTGACTGACACATGACCACTTATGAGCACACAGCAGTCGGTACGGGACGTGCGACGCACGTCCGATCGCATAATAATTTTCAACGGCTGTGCAACCAGCGTTTTCTCAGCTTCCGCCAACGCGCTGCGTTCTATGACGCCGGGTTTCCGCACGCTCTCGCTGAAGCGTACGGAAAGCGGCGGGCTGCCTTGCCGTGTACCCATGACAATTGCATCGAAGTGATACTACATCGATGGTCTCCTGAATAGCGCCATGAGGCCAAGTATGTTACGCCACGTTTCTCAGCCATGCGCCGGACGAAGCGGCAGAAGCGCCACGAAAAAACTTAATCGGGGTATCGCGGTCGCGAAGAAGAGATTACCTGTTCCAATGTAACGATACGCCCACACGCGTTCGAGGGAGATCCAATCGTACTTCATCTGTCTGCTTCGCGTATTCGTTACACGGTAACGAATATTGCATACGCGCTTTAACCGGGAGTCTCCGATGTCGTCACAGCGCGAAGTGGCGGCCATGCTCTTATGGAAGTGACGCGTCTGAACCGAGGGTTCCTAAATTCTCACACGATGAAGACAGCCATTGGAACGCTGGACGGACCTGCTTACCACGACACCAATCCGGGTCTACTCATTCTCGTGTCACCTGTCTACAACTCGCCGGAACCGGTGAGCATCACATTCAAGCTTGATCATCGGTGAAATCATTATGGGCGCGGGCGCGGGCGCGGGCGCGGGCGCGGGTCGTTAATGTTGAGTTGAGTGGTGCTTGGATTGCCGCGCGTTTAGCCAACGCTCGATATGTTCAGCGGTGGCGAAATATACTGGCGCACCGGGCCGTTTGCAACTAGAAGCGAAGTGCTTGAGACATAGAATGTCCGCGGACGGAAGGGATGGCGATCGTCATTCCGTACTTCGCAGACTCGCTTAGTGTCACTCCCGAGGATCTGACCGGCGCTTTGTGTACCTCGTCCCGCGGTATCTCAATCGAACCTTGATTGCACAAGCGCCAAATCTCTGAACGGATGCGATCGACTAACGACGTCCACCCTGAGAAGCTCTGAGAGGCCAACATGTGTCCGCTAATCTGACGGAAATCAGAATGACGAAGTCGTCATTTTCATGAAGAGACAGTATGTCGGACACGCATAGTGCATGCGAAAGCATGATGGAGTAACGGTTGTTCGCGTTTGGCCGTTTCTTTGGACCACGACAACGTAAGCCATCCAGATAGAGCGCCATGATTCCGCTCGCCCCGCGAGTCCTGACGCCGGACCGACTCATCAACCGTGATGTGAGGCTACGGGGGCAATTTTGATCATCTCGAGGGCGCTCGACAGACGTAGGACAATGGTGTAGATATGGATCGATCGTTGGCTATCTCAGGAAAGATCTTTGTGAATTTTTTGCAACCGAAGGACTTGATCCAACGCTTCTTCAGGGGTGGCAATATTCGCGAAACCCATCAGAAGACCGACAGGGGATCGCCGGCGTATGCACCATTCACTCAGGGCTCTGACCGCTAGGCCATTGCTATTTGCCGCGGCCGCCAATGCCTTGTCGTTGTACTTTGATTTTAGGTATGCGAGCACATGGATGCCGCCCGCGCGGTCGGGCACGCGCAACTCTCCACCGAACACCTGAGCTAGGGCCTGAATCAGGTAGTTGCGCCGGGTAGCATAAAGTGACCGCATTTTCTTTATGTGGCGCGCAAAGTGGCCTTGGTCCATGAAATCCGCCACCGTGGCCTGAAAAAGGACGGGGCTGCTGCTCAGCAGAGCCATCGTGTCCCGGAACCTGTCGATCTCCTGTTCCGGAACAACCAGATAGGCTAGGTGCAATCCCGGATATAGCACCTTACTGAAGGTACCGGCATATAGAACGCGCCCTCCGTGGTCCAGACTCTTCAGAGGGGGTAGAGGGCGGCCGTGGTATCTGAACTCGCTGTCGTAATCGTCTTCTATGATCCAGGCGCGCTGAGCTTGTGACCATTCCAGCAAGGCTCTCCTTCGGGGTAGCGACATGGGGACGCCTAAGGGACTCTGATGTGTTGGAGTAACCACTGCGAACTGGGCGTTCGCGGCTCGTCGCAGGCCTGCTTCGACGTTTAGGCCGTCGTCGTCCACAGGCACCGGCGCCAGTCGGACACCGGTGCCTTCCAGAAACCGACGAGCGTGGAGATAGCCGGGGTCCTCGAACCAGCCGGTATCACCGGGCTGAAGCAAGGTGCTCCGAATTAGTTCCAGCGCTCCGCGATATCCGGCGGTTACGAAAACTTGATCGGGTGTGCAGGCAATGCCGCGCGAAACAGCCAGATACGCGGCGATCGCTCGGCGCAGCGGCTCATACCCATTTGGATCGGCGTTGACCATGTCGTCCACGCTCATCGAGCGTAAATTGCGCCCGGCGATGCGCACCCATGTTGTCCGGGGGAAAGCGTCCAGTGCAGGTAAGCCAAGTTGCAAAGGCCTGAATGCGGATGTCTTGACCGGATTTGGTCGGTGAAGTGCGGTCGACCCGATCGGTATGGTGGCGCCGATGCCCCCTTCTAGCTGCGGTGACACTTCCGTGCCTGCGGGTCCCCGAGCTATCAGATAGCCCTCACTGGTCAACATTTGATATGCCGCCTCGACGGTGCCGCGTGCGAGGTTCAGCTCGCTGGCCAAACTTCGAATTGAGGGTACGCGTTCACCTGGAGCGAGTTTGCCGGCGGTAATGGCATCTCGAAATCGCCAATACAGCTGCAGGTAAATTGGCGATTCTTTACCTCTGAGTGACTTCAAATCGGGTAAGTTCATGGCGATGTCCCACGCGGATAGACATTTCTTGCCCCTATTGAGTAGGCCATCATTCTCCTAGACTGGTCGCTCGGTAACAAGAAAATCGCTATGACCTCGGCGTCCTCGCGTCATATCGACGACAACCGGGATTGTATCGCCTGCGATGTTGTCATGCGGTGGCTGCGGGCGACTCTCGACGGGCAGGCGACGGTTATCGGGCAGTTCTAGCAGCCGCCAGTGCGGCGATCGTGTGCTCGCTGTGAGGCTGGGGTTGCAGGTCGCCGGGTTGAAGGGTCGTCGGTCGAGGGGGAAGATCTCCCGTATCGGCGCTTTGGATAGATTGATGGGCTGGTGGTAACCACTGGGATGCGTCCGCGCGACCGATAGATTGCTGAGGCCAGTCGTCTCCTCAACGTGGTCGGCGAGTCGCTTGTCGATCGTCTCTGGTTCTTGGGCGACGGAGACACGATCGCCGACATGGATGGCGACGTTTCCGTGGAATCGACACTTGATCGGTCGTTGCGAGGCAAGCGGTTTGGTGGGTATCTCGGATGTTCCTCACCCGATGCGAGCATTCGACGCCGTCCTCACGCATCCAGTTGTCCGCAAAGGGATCAGTATTCCCCATCGTGATCGGGTATGTAGGCGAACCTCGCGGCCTCCGCTCGAAGCCGACTTTCGAGCACCGAAAAGAACAACACAGTGTGCATTTGCCTCCGTCTGAAGATTGCCCTGAAAGCTGCATTGCATGATTTGTCTGTTTGTTCGCGGCATCACTACTTTTGCTTCTGGGAAACGATAGGTTTGAGTCGGCTTGAGTCACGCTCGTGTGGCCCCGCTGTTTATGAAATGATTGATTTGACGAGATGTTGCATATGCGCTTTAGGACATCTGCTTATTTGGGAACCTCGGTCGCGGCCGTTGTCATTGCGTCGCCAGCACACGGAAAAGAAGAATCTACTTCAAATACTCAAATACCTGAGATTGGCTTCGTCACGGCAAATTCACAGGCCGAGCCGATCTCCATCGACCTGCCCGGACGGACAAGCGCATATCTGGTCGCACAGGCAAGTGCGCGCGGGGACGGCATCATACTTAGGGGTGACTTTGTCGAGGGTAGCGAGGTAAGAGTCGGTCAACGTTTTTACAAGATCGACCTGGGTCCCTGCATAGCTAAGGGCGATATCGCGAAGGCTGCTCCAGTTAAGATGAAAGTCAACCTTATTACCACAAATGACTTTTCAAAGTGCGATAACGTATTTGTCACGGAAAGTGCGAATCGTGAACAGGATTACGAAAATACTGTCTTCACCAAGAGAGTGGCCGCCGTCAACGTTCCCGCTGGAAAGGCCAAAGCTGAGATGACGCAAATTAATCTTTACTATACCGACGTGACGGCTCCGGTGTCGGATAGAACTGGTATATCACTGAATACACGACATGCATATGTTAAGGTAAATCGGTCAGCGTTAACGAATAACCTTCGGAAGATTAAGCGTGCCCATATCGGTATCGCACCGGCCAGCCTCGATGGACTCAAGCATCGTCGGAAGATTCAAAGAGCGCGCCTAAAGACGTGCGTTTCGAGTGCAGTCAAAGTCACGTGGATTCCTGGGGACGCTCGTGATTATTCGCCGCAAGGCGCCTCGCGATTTTCCGACGCCACCGTGGACCATTCTACCGGCTCGATAACGTTACGGGCGGTGTTCAAGAATTCCGATCACATCCTGCTGCCGGTCATGCTCGAGCAGGCGCGCATAGAGAAAGGTGTCGATGGGCACGAGTTTGCCGTACCAGTGGTCGGTGTAACGCATGATCAAAACGGGCACGTGAATGCGCTCGCAATTGGGCCTGATAGCAACGTGCTTGGGCGGTCCCTGACTATGACTGGCATGTTCGACACATGTTGGATCGTTGACAGCGGATTGCAATCCGGTGATCGAGTGATCGTACGCGGTATTGGAAAGGTGCATCTCGGAATGATGGTGCAGGCGGTTCCGTCGGCAAGTGCGGCGACATTATCCGGATCTCCCGTGGGATTTGTTTCCGGACGCGGATTTTCACCCGGTGGGTCCGCCTCGCAACCAGCAGCCTTAGGCGTTTGAGTGGGATAACTGTCAAATGACCAAGTTCTTTATCGATCGCCCGATTTTCGCGTGGGTGATTGCGATCATTCTAATGCTTGCAGGTGCGGCATCGATCGTCGAGATGCCAGTCGCACAATATCCACAGATTGCTCCGCCTGCGATACAGATTACGGCAAATTATCCGGGTGCTTCTGCGAAAACTGTGGAAAGTACGGTGACCCAGGTTGTCGAGCAGCAAATGAACGGTCTCGATCATCTGTTGTACTTGTCGTCAAATAGTGACGACTCAGGAAGTTCAACTATTACGGTTACGTTCGCTCCCGGCACTAATCCAGACATTGCTCAGGTTCAGGTTCAAAATAAGCTATCTCTTGCGACTCCGCTTCTGCCACAGATTGTGCAGCAGCTAGGTTTGCAGGTCACGAAATCAACCAGCAGCTACCTGTTATGGATCGCATTCACATCAAATGACGGGAGCATGTCTTACGTAGACTTAACAGACTATGTCGCGTCACATGTTCTTGATCCGATTAGTCGGATCGACGGTGTTGGACAGACACGGTTACTGGGCTCACAGTATGCGATGCGGATCTGGCTCGATCCGTCGAAGCTGATGAGCTACTCGCTTACGCCTTTAGACGTAACTCATGCGATTGCAAGTCAAAACGTTCAGATTGCGGCAGGACAGATTGGCGGCGCACCCGCGGTCGCGAACACCGTATTGCAAGCCACAATTACCGCGGCCACACTTTTTCGAACGCCGGAGCAATTCCGCAACATTCAGTTGAGAGTCAATCAGGATGGCTCACAGGTCCGGTTGAAGGACGTCGCCAGAGTTGAGCTGGGTGCGGAGACATACGGTTTCGATACTAATTTCATGGGGCAACCTTCCGCCGGACTCGGCATTCAACTCACGCCGGGTGCGAATGCGCTGCAGACCGTCAAAGCGATTCAGGCGAAAGTGCGTGAATTGTCAGCATCATTCCCACGCGGATTGGCGGTCCATTATCCCTACGATAGTTCACCATTCGTGCACAAATCTATCGAGGAAGTCGTCAAGACACTGGTTGAGGGAATAGTGCTCGTGTTCCTTGTTATGTACCTGTTCATGCAGAACCTGCGTGCGACGTTGATCCCAACGATTGCTGTGCCAGTTGTGCTGCTCGGGACACTCGGTATCGCAGGTGTCCTTGGGATTTCGATCAACGTTCTGTCGATGTTTGGACTCGTGCTTGCGATTGGCTTGCTGGTCGACGATGCGATCGTCGTCGTTGAGAACGTCGAGCGCGTGATGATAGAAGAAGAGCTATCACCACGGGATGCGACCCGCAAGGCGATGGGGCAAATCAGCGGTGCGTTGATCGGTGTCTCGCTCGTGCTCTCCGCGGTGTTTGTTCCGGTTGCACTATCGCGTGGATCTGTCGGTGCGATCTATAGAGAGTTTTCCGTCACTATTGTCTCGGCAATGGTGTTGTCGATGCTTGTCGCGCTAATTTTGACACCGGCACTATGCGCCACGATCTTAAAGCCGATTCCGCGCGGGTATGAACCGGAGGTGAGAGGATTCTTCGGCTGGTTCAATCGAACGTTTGATCGGAGTCGCGCTAAGTATCAAAGTGGTGTGCATCACGTCATCCGGCGCTCGGGGCGGTGGATACTAATCTACTTAGTGGTCGTTGTTGGGGTGGGACTGCTTTTTATAGAGCTACCGAAGTCGTTTCTTCCGGATGAGGATCAAGGGTATATGTTCGTCATCGTCGAAACACCGCCTGGTTCGACAAAGGAAACAACTGGGCGCACACTTGTAGACATAAACGATTACTTGATGAAAAACGAGAACAACAGCGTTGACTCGGTGTTTACGATAAACGGATTCAGCTTCGCGGGTCGGGCTCAGAATGCGGGTCTTGCGTTCGTGAAACTGCGGGACTTCGCACAGCGGCGACGCTCAGATGAAAGCGTTCACATGTTGATTCAGCGTGTGGCGACCCACTACGCGAAATTCAAAGACGCGAAAGTGGTCCCATTTAGTCCTCCAGCGATACGTGAATTGGGTACCGCATCGGGGTTCGACTTCGAACTAACAGATAACGCTGGAGTCGGACACGAGGCTCTGATGGCCGCACGCAATCACCTCCTAAGCATGGCTTCCGAGGATCCGGTACTTTCACTAGTACGGCCTAATGGCCTCAACGATACTTCAACCTATCAAGTTGATATCGATCGCGAGAAAGCGCAAGCACTCGGTGTGTCGCCATTCGCGATCGACCAGTCGTTGTCAATCGCGTGGGCCTCACAATATGTGAACAATTTCCTCGACATCGACGGTCGAATTAAGCGGGTCTACGTGCAGGCGGATGCACCGTTCAGAATGACGCCGGAAGACCTGAGTAGGTGGTATGTACGCAATGAGGCGGGGACGATGGTGCCATTCAGTACTTTTGCTGATAGCCATTGGGCATATGGCTCACCGAAGCTCGAGCGTTACAACGGTGTGTCGTCGGTTGAGATCTTGGGCCGGGCCGCTCCGGGAAAGAGTACCGGGCAGGCTATGGCCGAAATGGAAGCTTTAGCGGCGAAATTGCCAACAGGCATCGGACATTCATGGACTGGACTGTCGTTCCAGGAGGTTCAGTCGGGCTCGAAAGCACCGATTTTTTACGGCATATCGATTCTCGTCGTGTTCCTCTGTCTCGCGGCGCTATACGAGAGCTGGTCGATTCCGTTCTCCGTGATTATGGTCGTGCCGGTCGGTGTGATTGGAGCGCTTCTCGCGACCACGCTCCGGGGTTTGGAGAATGACGTGTTCTTTCAGGTCGGTCTCTTGACCACCGTCGGACTGTCAGCGAAAAACGCGATTCTCATCGTCGAATTCGCACGAGAACTGCAAGATAGACACGGCATGGGTCCTGTCGACGCTGCGCTTGAGGCGGCGCGCCTACGGTTACGCCCGATCATCATGACATCCTTGGCGTTCATCTTTGGGGTATTTCCACTTGCCATTAGTAATGGGGCTGGTTCGGCCAGTCAGCATGCGATCGGGACGGGGGTGATTGGCGGAATGTTAACGGCGACTTTTCTTGCGGTATTTCTTATCCCGATGTTCTACGTGAAGATGCGAACGATGTTTGATAGTAAGGAGGCCGTCATCGATGAGCCCATGAGGACCGAGCGGGAGTATGAATAGTGGGCGTCGCGTAGATCACAACGGCAAAGTCAAGGAAGAGTTTAAATGAAAGCGCATATCCGCAGTGCCGCCGCAGGGACTGTCATGGCGACGGGCCGCACAATGATCCTGGAGTATCAGCGTCCCGTCGCATCGATCTCGAACGTATTTCCGATGGACGGAGAGCGGGCAATACCGGCGACGGGCAGCGCCGGAAGCCGCTGTGCGAACGGACGTGCTGCGGGCGATGGCGACCGACCCGAAACTTTTATCGAACCGAGAATGCGGCGCCTTGTTGAGTTGGCCCTCGGGAACAGTTTCAATCTGCGGCTAGCTGTTCTAAACGTCAAAGCTGAGCGTGAGCGGTTCCGCACGACGCGGGCCCGTAGTGAGCGGCCCGCGGTAAACAGTGCCATGATGTAAGCGGGGTTTCGGCGGACGTTTTCAGTATGAAAGGAGCCGTACGATGAAACGCAAGCGCTTCAGTGTCGAACAGATTGTGGCGGTGTTGAAACAGGCCGAAGCAGGCATGGCGGTAGCGGAACTGATTCGTCACGTGGGCATTTCGGAGCAAACCTTCTATCGCTGGAAGAAGGTATATGCCGGTTTGCGGACGGACCAGGTGCGGCAGCTCAAGCAGCCTCAAGACGAGAACGCCCAACTGAAGAAGGTGGTCGCGGAGCCGACGTTGGACTGGGCGATGCTGACCGACGTATTGAAAAAAAGTGGTGAAGTCCTCGCCGAGGCGCCACGTCGTGGATTATCTAAAGTCTGCCTATGGAGTAACAGCGCGGCGCGTTTGCCGCGTGGTGGCCATATCGCGCTCGGTGTACCAGTATCGCAGCCACCGCGACCCGCAGACTGCGTTGCGGCAGCGCATGTGTGAAATCGCGGCGACCCGGGTGCACTATGGTTACCGCGAGATGCGCGTGCTGCTGCCACGGGAGAGCTATCAGGTCAGCAAGAATCGGCTGTACCGCTGTATCGTGAGGAAGGGCTGTCGCTGCGCTACAGACCAAATCGCAAGCGACGTGCACAGATGAGCCCCCCGGCACGTGCAAGGTCGACGGCGACAAATCGCGCGTGGGGTTCGGACTTCATCGCCGACCAGCTTTCGAACGGCCAGAGGTTCCGCGCGCTGACCATCATCGACGTCTTTACGCGCGAAGCACTAGCCATCGATGTTGGCCAGCGACTGAGCGCTTCAGATGTCGTGCGTGCACTGGATGAATTGAGGAGCAAACGCGGAGCGCCCCGCACGCTGTTTTGTGACAACGGCTCGGAATTTACGAGTCAGGTGATGGACCTGTGAGCTTACCATCACAAGGTCGAGATTGCTTTCAGCCGGCCCGGCAAGCCAACGGATAACGCATTCGTAGAGTCGTTCAACGGCACGCTACGCAATGAATGCCTGAACGTGCACTGGTTCACATCGCTGGCCGACGCCAGCGAGCAGATCGAACGATGGCGGGTCGAATACAACGAGAGTCGGCCTCACAGGGCTCTCGGTGAAGTGCCGCATGTTGAATACGTCCGTCAGTTGGGCCCGCAGGCCCAACCGACGGACCAACAAAACGCCGAAGACGAACATTGCCTTTGGCGCTGAAAACCGTGACCGTTCAAAAACGAACGTTACTAGGTTCCGATTGGCACTTTTTGTTGGGGGCAGGTCAGCAGCGCGACTGTCAAGCGTGAGTTTGAAACCGGGAATAACGAGGCGCTTGGAAAATACGTTAACCTAGGCATTGCGGAGCACTGTCGAACTGTTCGGGACGGATTGAGAGACGTAATATATTGTCCGCGTTGTCAATATTCTGATTCTTCGCGTGCGTAGGCTTATTCCGAGGATTCGCGTCTTGGACAACTGCCGCGAACGCTCGCGCTGGAACGACCCCACGGACGCGGCAGTCGTCGGGCGCGGTTGGGTTCGTTGGAAAATATCGACAACACTGTGCTATACCACCTAGTATTCGCTCGCCGTTGGTTGGAGCGCGTTCGTCCCATAGCGACTTCAGTCGTTAGAAATTGTATTGCACATATAGTTGTTCAAAATCGATGCCTGGATTCGGTTCCTTGATACTGGCGTTTGATAGATGCTGGAAGCGAAATCCAGCTTGATACTGTTGTCGACTACCGAAGCTCGCACCAAGGCCAACCATGTCGGCGAACTGAAAAGCGCTGGACATCGTGTAGCGGCTCGAAAATGAGGGGTGCGAAAGCAATCGGACGCCGACTCCCGCTTCAACGTAAGGGCGAATTGCTCCACTTCCTTTGATGAAGCGGAGGACGGGCGTTACGCCAAATTCAAAAATGTTGTCGTGTACTTCCGACGTGCTCGAATGCCAGTAGACGGCGTGCCCCTCGAGCACGGCGGTGAAATGCCATCCCGCGATTGCCCACCACGACCAGTGGGGGTCCCACACACCGCCGAGGTCCACCTTATCTTCGTGGACATCGTGATTGTTCGAGGTACCGGCCGCGACCTGTACACCGAACTGATCCGCGCAGGCGACGCGGGGTACACTAAATGAAAGCGCGGTCAAATAGGCGATGCGAATAAGTGACCGGGAAGTTAAACCGGACAGAGATCGCATATTACGATACCGGAGAAATCCTTTCAAAATTTTCACTTGTTCTCAATTTGGCTATAAATTGGGTCCACGCGGAACCGGATGAGACGCCCCCGGATTCCGACGCACATGTTGACACAACGTGTTTTTGTTGCGGACCGTAACGGAACAAGTGTACTCGAGTACACGTAGTAGGAGAGTTCGGCACAACTATACGTGCGTATAGAAAATTCGCCGCGAAGCAGTTGGCAGGTTACCTTCATACTGCTATTCTCATCGCGAAGCGCTTCACATGACCTATGCTTCTGTAAGGAAACTGCACACGCCTTGTTTAAAATCTGAGCCACACCGAGGCGTACGCTCAGTGTGGATTAGTGTTTGAATTTTTGGAGTCACGGTGCGGATCCGCAATTTTCTCACGATTGAGTGCGGTCGCGAAGGCGTCAGTATGACGCGTCGCATATTCCAACGCAGTCTGACTCGACTCGGCCTTAAGGAAGACGCTTTCAGGTCGGAAATCAAAAGCGGGTGTAGACAGCATAGCTAGAATATTCCGATTTTTCGAAAAAAATTTTGATATGTTTACACGCAGAAACGACCATATTGGTGTGTGAAATCCCCTGCCTGTGTTCTTCACATGCGACGCAAACGCAAATAGACACCACGTTTGCGTGAGTCCACGCGCCGCATCGAACTCACGTGGAATAATTATCTCGGGTTTTCTGTAAAGGTTTGGGAATCCGAGGCTCACTTTCTGTCGGACTACGATATCTAACCTCTCACTGAAGGCGCCGGCTCGATGGCATCGAGCCTTCACTCAATGACGATTCGGGAACTTGGCAACGAATATGCCAGATCGCGCGAACCAACACGTAAGACGAACTGCGCAGGTGTGCGTTCGACGGCCCGCGCGGCTCGCTCAACTAGATTTCTTTCGATGTCTAACAACCGGTTAGCGAAAGCGAACACTACTTTTTTCGGACACGGTAAGATCGTTGTGGGGTAGCTCCGGCGTGTCGGGAAGTTTGCGCAGGGCCTATAGCTTCACCGAGGATTTTCCGTCATTTCTCCGGCTCCTGACCTCCGGCCGCCGGGGAGCGGGCTGCGGACAGATGCCAGAAGGAGAGAAAGCGATGCAGCCAGCAAAACAAGGTCCTTAAGAAGAAACTGGCCAGGCATCGCTGTAATGGCCGGAAATCCGCCTGTCATCGCTTCTCCGACGCCGGGAGTGCTCAAGAAGAAGGTGAGCGTGATCAGATAAGTCGTGGCCGACATCACCGCTCCCAATGCGGAGAAAATGGACTGGAAAGCTCCGAGAATCAGGGCCACTGCGGTTGACAACTCGAGTACACCTATAACGTCACTTGCGCCTTGAACTCCGAATAGCGTGTGCAACCAACTCATGATGGGACTGTTTATGATGAACGGAGCGATGCCATTAGCTTCATAAGCGGTGAATTTCATACCACCGAACCAAAGAAAAATGATGACCAGTGTCCATCTGAGCAAGGCCAGAAGGGAGAGTGATCCGAAGCTCTTTTCAGCGATTTGTAGGCGAAACCGATTTGCGAGATTGTTCATTTTGGATTTTTCCTTCAAGTTATATCTGTCCTGGTTAGCGAGTAATTTCATGTGCTGGCGACCGAACCGACAGCAGTTACCAGCGCTCGAAATCCCGAGAATGAGCGCACGTTACATCTATGGTCGATCGTGCGAAATCTTGGTATGTAATGGCACGCTGACTCGCCGAGGCGACTCACTCTACGGGCGGAAAGTCGACGACGGTGCCATTGATACGTTGGGAAATATTGGTTAAAACAGTGAGCGCGACGGCAAGCGAGATCTCGGTCAGGCCACCGGACGTCAATACGCCTTCGGCGCTAAGCTGCGCGGCCAAAGAGGCAGGCGCGAAGTGGCCCAACGCGGTGAATGTGTTCGGTACGGGCCCGCTGGCAATGTTCTTGAGCCGCGCATAGATATCAGTGGCGGCGCCAGTGACGAACTTGATGGCGCGAATCGCGATGCAGTTCATGGCGTGAATCTTTCATCTGGTGTTTAGGAATCTCTACTGTATGCCTTAAGGATGCCGACTTCGAGACTATATCTTCTCATTAAGATGCCTAAAAGGATCAAATTATGAATCAAGCAGTTGCTCGTCTACGGTAATGGTCCGCACAACTCGTCTCGTCGAGATTTAGGCACAGGTGTTTGCGGGTGCGGTGAGTGCGTCGTGAGTCGTTTGCGCGGCGAAGCGCTGACTCCGCGCCGGCGCGTCTAGTGTCTCACCCAGGCTGCACATCGAAAGCGAAGCGCATTACTCGCCCTCTAGTAAAGCGGATGATTCGCAGAAGATGGCCCGGCCGGTCGATTTGCCTTCGGGACCTTGAAACGCTCGAGCATCTTACGATGGACGAATTTTGGTTGCAGGCACCATGCGGCCAAGTGGTTGAAATGATCGAACGCTTCGCGTGGGCTAGTCCCGGGGATGAGTTGGTAAAGGTTTTTCTGTGCGGGGCGCCGTCGGCGGATTTCCGAACCGGCTTGGCATATCGACGGCGATCATCTATAACCAGCTTTCCGGTATCCCGTAATGTAGTGATGCGTCGCCCAGGTCTTGAGGACGGATCCGTGTCGCCGTCAGGGGAGTAGCTTTCGGTAGTGGATGAAACCCGGGCGATCAGCGAGGCCACCGTAGAGACGCATGGCGTTATGATTGGACTCGTGTGTCAGCCAATGCACCCGGGACGCCCCGTGACGTCTCGCATCGGCATAAACATGTGCGATGAGCGCGTGGCCGACGCCGCGGCCACGCGCGTCGTCCGCAACAAACAAGTCTTGAAGATAGCAGTAGTCACCCGTCGTCCAGGTAGATCGATGATAGATCGAATGCACCAGCCCCAATGCTTGTTCTCCCGCGATGGCCAGCGCCGCATGCATCGGCTCGGATGGGTCCATGAAGCGTAGCCAGGTCGTGAGCGTCACGGATTCGGGGATATCCACGTTGTAAAAGCGCTGATAGTCTTTCCACAACGAATGCCAGATCTCGAAATCGTTATTGTCAATTGATTTGACTTCGACTGATTGCATCGAATACTCCTGAGATAAAAGATGGCAATGGTCTGAATGCTAGCTTTTGTTCCAGAACCCGTCGTCATCAATTGCGTTCGATACTCGCCGCGTAAGTACTACGCTCATTATTGGCGCGTGAACATGGGCGATTTCCATCTCCTGCACCTGACGTTATGCGGCTTGTGGCGACACCTTGGGGTTTTTCCTCTCCTAGTCCTACTGGGCTTCTTCTATGTCGCCGTCACTTCCAGCCCGCGCTGCACTGCTGAACACGCGAGGCCTCAATCGAACCACGTCCGCACATGAAGAAAGCGGCGGGAGCCAACTAGCTCGTGCGCTTCGTAAAAGCCGGTCAGGTTACGCACTCAGTCGAGCGACGAAATATCCGCGCTGTTGTATTCGGCACCCATCACCCGGTTCCTGCCTTCGAGCTGTCCGTCGAGGACATCAAGTAGTCGCACTGATTCGGTTGCTTAGTGGTTCAGCGGGCACTTGTCCTCATGTTCTTTCCCGCGAAGTTGTTGAGGAAGACGACTTGGCCGAACATCGGTCCGTCACCGCCCATCTGCCACGTGAGTCACTGGATTGTCTCATAGCACGTGTTGGGACTGCTCGAGAGCAACTGCCCCATTTTGTTAGCGAAATAGATCAGGATCGCTCCTGATTTGAGCAACGCGAGGCGCTGGTCGCTCGGTCCATTGGGATCCTAGATCGCTGGAATCGTGCCATTGGGGTTGAGCGTGAGGACGCGGGATCATGATTCCTGTTCGCGATGATGTCGACCCGGTCCGACTCATAGGGAAGACCCGTCTCCTCCAGCATTATGCCGATGTTCACTCCGTTAGGCGTTGGGAACGAAAAATGCTGGAGTCGATCGGGGTGCTGTATCGGCCAGGGCGTCACAATTGGATGACTGAGTGTCACTTCTGTCCTCGTAGATTTGTCGGTTCAAACGAGGAAGCCCGGACACGATCCCGAGACTCATTTCCGGGTGCATCCGGGCTTCTGTGCTACGGTCACATCAAATGACACCGTTTGGGACCCTGGGAGAGGGTCGATGCGCGCGTCATCGAGTTCAGATC
Organism: Burkholderia sp. SCN-KJ; assembly: GCF_024656005.1. Lineage (NCBI taxonomy): Bacteria > Pseudomonadati > Pseudomonadota > Betaproteobacteria > Burkholderiales > Burkholderiaceae > Burkholderia > Burkholderia sp. SCN-KJ. Next base: position 173 of record NZ_JANKOG010000020.1, on the reverse strand, counting down.
GAACCGGCCGGCGTAACGGGCGGAAAGTCTTTCTCGGGATCGAACACGTTATTGAAGAAGTTCGTCAGGGAGTACATGGCCACCAGCGCGACGATCTCGATTACGTTCGCGTCCGTATAGCCGGCGTCACGGACAGCTTGCAGATCGTCGTCGCTGACCTGACCGCGGGCCTC